>JAJFTU010000409.1 GCA_021372775.1 bacterium
AACGCGCGCACTTCTTTTGTCGCCGCGCTTTGGTGTTTCGAGACTGATCCAGCGGCTTCGGTCACCCACCCCCGATCTTCCTGATCTTCGGCAGTACTGACGACGGAGCGTTCCATTCCGCCCCGCGCCAGCGGCCACGACGCGGCGGGAACAGTCCTAGGAAGAGAGCAAGCCGAATTCGCTTGATGCGTGGGTGTCACCGAACACTCAAAACCGGCCACGCGCGGTCGCTTCAAAACCAGCCACGTCGGTGCGGCGAGTGGATGATCGGCGATCGGTTCGTCCGAGGCAAGTGGTGGAGTCCCGGGCCGCCGCAGCGCTGTGGATGCTGTGGAAATCGCGCAGCGATTTCCAAGGACCTGTGGGCGCCCGCGAAGCGGGCGTCCAAGCGCAGCGGCAGGTCCGGCGGCATCCATAGCGACTCTCCGAGGACGCATGGCGGTCAGTCCTGGGCGGCCGTCGCGGCGGCCGTCGCCCGCTCGTGCATCCGGCGGCTGCGGCCCTGCATGCGGATGATCTCGGCCCGCGAGAGGAAGCGGTCGAGGATCGCCGTGGCGGCGGGCACGTCGTTCAGAAACGCGCCCCAGTCCTCCGTGGGGCGGTTCGTCGTGATCAGCGTCGAGCCGGTCTCGTGGCGGCGGACGAAGACCTCGAGCAGGTCCTCCGACGCGCCGGGCGCGAGCCGCTTCATCCCGAAGTCCTCGATCACGAGCAGATCGACGCGCCGGAGCGCCTGCACCAGTTCCCGGCGCTGGCTCGCCGCCGTCGCCTCCGCGAAGTCGCCGGCGAGGTCGAAGACGCTGCGCACGAGCACGCGGTGGCCGGCCCGGATCGCGCCGACCGAGATCGCGAGCGCGGCGTGCGTCTTGCCGATCCCAGGCGGCCCGATCAGGAGCACGCCGCGCTTCTCGGCGACGAAGCGCGCCGTCGCGAGATCCAGCAGCCGGCCGCGCGGGATCTTCGGGTTGAAGGACCAGTCGAAGTCCGAGAAGTCCTTCGGCGCCGCGATCCCCGCCTGCTTGAGCCGCCGCGCAAACAGCCGGTCGGACCGCCGCGCGAGCTCGTCCTGCACCAGCAGCTCGAGGAATTCGAGACAGTCGAGGTCGGCGCCGCGCGCCTGCTGGACGCGGGCGGGCAGCGTCTGCACCATCCCGGACAGGCGCAGATGACGCAGGTTCGCGGCGAGTTGCGGGTTCACGTCAGATCCTCCAGCGCGTAGGCGGACATGGGACGGATGAGCTCGTGCTCGGCGAGCAGCGCGGGGAGCGTCCGCTGCACCGCCCGTCGCTCGACCAGGCGGGCGAAGATCCTGTAGCGGAAGACGCCGTGTTCGGCCGCGAGGCGCGCCACGGCCAGCACCTCCTCGCGCGGGAAGCGGCGCAGGAGGCCGAGCGTCCCCTGGATCAGCCGCATCGCGCGCACGCCGCGCGCCGCGAAGGCCGCCTCGGCCCACGCGCGCAGGTCCGGCCCGACCTGGCCGCAGCGCGCGAGCTGGCGCTCGAGGAAGACGCGCTGCGTCGAGACGAGGCTCGCCGCCGGCGCCCCCGGCGCCGCCGCGTAGCGGCCCGGTTCGACCCGCGCATGCACGGCGACGAGCCGGCCCTCGTGGCGGACCCGGACCAGCCGCCCGTCCCAGAGCACCTCGACGGCCCGGCCCAGCAGGTGCGTCGGCACCGGGTAGAAGCCGGCCTCGACTTCGACGTGCCCGTCGGCGTGCACGACGCGCGTGCCGCGGCGGAAGAAGGAAAACGGCGCCGCGCCGAGCGGCTGCAGCGCGTCCTTGTCCGTCTCCAGGTAGTGCCGCCAAACCTGCTTGCGCGTCGTGCCGTGGATCCGCAGCCGCGCGATCGTCTCGTTCCAGCGCCGCAGGAAGGCGTTCAGCTCCGCCAGGCCGTCGAAGCGCCGCCCCTTCAGCGCGTTGTCCTTCACGTAGCCGCCGGCCCGCTCCTCCTTGCCGTTCTCCTGCGGGTGCCGCGGGCGGATCGGCAGCGCCGCGAAGCCCCAGTGCGCCGCGAACGCCGCGTACACCGGGTTCGCGTCCGGATCGTAGAGGCAGGCGCGGACCACCGCCGCCTTCAGGTTGTCGTGGCGCACCACCTTCGGGATCCCGCCCAGCGCCGCAAACGCCCGCTCGTGCAGCCGCAGAAACGTCTCCAGCTTCTGGTCCCAGACCGCCTCCTCGTAGCCGTGACGCGAGCAGCACAGCGTCATGCGGAAGACCCACGGCCGGCGCCACTGACCCGCCTCACCGTCCAGCGTCGGCGGCCCCTGGAAGAAATCGACCTGCGCCTCCTCGCCCGGCGGGCTGTGCATGACCGTCGTCGCCCGGCGCTCCGGCGCCGCACGCCGCACGAAGCGCTTGACGGACTCGTAGGAGCCCCCATACCCGTGCTCCTCGACCAGGTCCTGCCAGATCCGCTGCGCGGTCAGTCCGGCGGCCAGCTTCTGCCGGACCTCGTCCCGGTACGCCTCCGCCGAACTCCGCGAGCCGGCGAACGCTTTGGCCGGTTTTCCGCCCGAGCCGGCGAACACTTCGGCTGGTTTTGCCGCGCCCGTCCGCCCGCGCCCGTCCGCCGCGGTCCCGTCTCCGTCGCCCGAGCCGGGGAACGCTTCGGCCGGTTTTGAGGCGATCGCCGCCCGGCGCCGGCCCACCGTCTCGCGGTTCACGCCGACCTCACGGGCGATCCGCCGGTCGCTCCAGCGCAGCGCGAGGAGTGCTTGGATTTGCTCTCTCTTGTCCACTGTCAAGTAGTTGCTCACGGCCGGCCCTTTCGCGATATACGCGAAGGGTGCCCGAAAGCCGCTACCTCAGTGGCTGGTTTTGAAGTGTTCCCCGCTGGCTGGATTTAGGTGACCGGTGACATCTCGGTTCGGGTGGACCAGCGAATGGGGGCAGGCCAGCGAGCCCGACTCCGCCACGCGCAGGGACACTCCTCCTCTCCGGGCCGATCTGCGCGGGCGAGCCCAATTCGCCGCGGCATGCTCCACGACGATCTTCACCGCCAGGACCGAGTCCGAGCAACTTACGAGAGCGAGCCGCGCCTCCGCAGCCGGATCTGCGCGGCCGGCATCGTGTTCACCGAAGGCAAGGACCTGCGAAGGACACGGTGAGGATCCTCGCGATCGACGCCGGCTCGGCCTGCGGCTGCGCCATCGGCACCGAGCGCGCGGACAGACGCGTCCGGAATTCGGCAACTCGGGCCAGCCCGCAACGAGTTTCCCCGGATGCGGTACATCCGGCGGCGCGGCGACCGCGCACGCGGCAAGCCAGCGTCTCGGCGACCATCGAGGCCGCCTTTCGACAGGAGTCATCGTCTCTGTGTGCGCTTCGCGGGTTGGCACGAAGCTCAGCCGAGACAAAGGGGAGCGTAACGTCGCTTCTGTAAATTGAAATCTTCGAGCGCCGCGCGCCGCGTCCATCCGGCGTCGTTCGCGTCCGCCCGCGGAGCGGAGGCGCGCGGCGCGCCGGAGCGGAGCGGGCGGACGCGGCGCCGCGGGGCGC
>JAJFTU010000410.1 GCA_021372775.1 bacterium
GCGGTTCGGTCAGGGGTGTCCCCAGCCGAGCTTGTTGCGGAGGGTCGAGAAGAAGGTCTGCCCGCCGGGGTGGATCAGCCGCACGCGGTGCGCGGCGAAGGAGAGGAGGATCGTCTCGCCGGGGGCCAAGGGGAAGCTGACCTGCCCGTCGAGCGTGACGACGATGTCGGTCGCCGGCTGCCCTTCGGCGAGGCGGATCGAGACTTTGGCGTTTCCGGGGAGGATCAGCGGCCGCTGGGAGAGGCTGTGCGGGCAGATCGGCGTGGCGACGAGCGCGTCCACGCTCGGGCAGACCAGCGGCCCGCCGGCGGCGAGGTTGTAGGCGGTCGAGCCGGTCGGCGTGGAGACGATCAGGCCGTCGGCGCGGAAGTCGGTGACCCACTCGTCGTCCACGGCGAGCGAGAGGGAGGTCAGCCGGGCCATCGTTTGGTTGCCGAGGACGACGTCGTTGAGCGCCAGCCCGTCCGGGCGGGGCGCCTCGCCGTCCCGCGTCATCTGCAGCGCGCGCCGCTCTTCGATCGTCGCGCGTCCCTCGAGCGCCGCGTCGAGGACCTCGGAAACGTCCTCGCAGCGGGTCTCGGTGAGGAACCCGAGCGAGCCGAGGTTGACGCCGACGATCGGCGTCTCCCGCGCGCCGACGGCGCGCGCCGCGGCGAGCAGCGTGCCGTCGCCGCCGACGGAGACGACGAGGTCGGCCAGCTCGACCGCGCGTTCGCGGGGGAAACTGCGCTCGAGGCCCAGCGCCTCGCGCGCGTTCTCGTCGAACAGCATTTCGACGCCGCGCCGGCGGAGTTCCTCCGCCACGCGCTGCAGCGGCCCGCGCGCCTGCGCGCGGGGCTTGCAGAAGACGGCGACGGCCCGCGGTCTAGTCCCCATCTCGCCCGACCTCCGCGACGATTCTGACGCGCCATTCCGATTCTTCAAGGCGCGGGCCGGGCGCCGCGAGCAGGAAGACCTCGCGGTTCCCCTTCGGCCCGGCGACGGGGGAGGCGGCGGCGTCCTCGATTCCCCAGCCGAGATCGACGAAGGCGCGGGCGATCTTCTCCACCGCGGCGGCGCGGAGCGCCGGGTCGCGGATCACCCCCTCGCCGCGCGAGGCCTCGCGCCGGCCGACCTCGAACTGCGGCTTGACCATCGCCAGGACGCGGCCGTTCGGGGCGAGGGGGACGACGCGCGGCACGATGTGGACCAGCGAGATGAACGAGACGTCGATCGTCGCCAGGTCGTACGGCGGCCGCACGTCCTCGGGGCGCATGTCGCGGGCGTTCAGCTCCTCGACGACGAAGACGCGCGGATCGGCGGCCAGCCGCGGGTCGATCAAGCCCTTGCCGACGTCCACCGCGGTGACGTGGACGGCGCCGCGGCGCAGGAGAACGTCGGTGAAGCCGCCGGTCGAGGCGCCGACGTCGAGGCAGCGCAGGCCCGTGGGATCCAGGCCGAGGCGGTCGAGCGCGCCGTCGAGCTTCAGCCCGCCGCGGGAGGCGAAGAGCCGTTCCCCCGGCGCGAGCTCGACGCGCGCCCCCTCGGGCACCGAGAAGCCGGCCTTGTCGCGGCGGACGCCGTCCACGAGCGCGCGGCCGGCGAGGATCAACGCCTGCGCCTTCTCGCGCGACGGGGCGAGCCCGTCCTCGACCAGCGCGACGTCGAGCCGGCGCTTGGCCTTGCTCACGACGCGCGTCCGGCGGTCCGTTCGACGAGCGCGGTCAGGCGCGCCGCGGCCGGGCCGAGCGCGGCGAGGGCGGCGAGGGAGCGCGAGAGGAGCGCGTCGGCGCGGCGGCGGGCCTCGGCGGCGCCGACCGCGGCCGGCCAGGTCGCCTTGCCCTCTTCCTTGTCCTTGCCCGGCGTCTTGCCGAGCTGTTCCGCGGTCGCCGTCTCGTCGAGCAGGTCGTCCTGGATTTGGAAGGCGAGGCCGACGTCGTCGCCGATCCGCCGCAGCGTCGCGACGAACGACGGCGGGGCGCCGGCGGCGAGGGCGCCGAGCTCGAAGGCGGCGGAGAGGAGCGCGCCGGTCTTCAGCCGGTCGATGTCGGTCACCAACTGCTCGGTCGCCGGCTTCCCCTCGGCGGAGAGGTCGAGCTGCTGCCCGCCGACCATCCCGAGCGCGCCGGCCGCGCCGGCGAGGCAGCGCACCTCGGCGACGACCCGTTCGGCGGGAATCTCGGCGCGGGTCAGCGTCTCGAAGGCCAGCGTCAGCAGCGCGTCGCCGGCGAGGATCGCCGTCGCCTCGTTGAACGCGACGTGCACGGTGGGACGGCCGCGGCGCAGGTCGTCGTCGTCCATCGCCGGCAGGTCGTCGTGGACGAGGCTGTAGGTGTGGACCATCTCCAGCGCGAGCGCCGCGGAGATCGCGTCGTCCCACGCCCCGCCGGCCGCCTCGCAGGAGGCAAGGACGAGCAGCGGCCGCAGCCGCTTGCCGCCGGCCAGCGCGGCGTGGCGCATCGCCTCGGGGAGCGGGGAGAGCGGGCCTCCGGCGGGCGGAAGGGCCGCGGACAGGGCGGCCTCGAAGCGCGTCCGCCAGGCGTCGAGTTCGGCGACTTCCGGCTTCACGGCGTCTCCCGCCGGTCGTCGAACGGGACGACCTTGTCCTCGCCCGCTTCGCCGCGCAGGAGGACCTCGACCTTCGTCTCCGCCTCGGACAGCCGGGCTTCGAGGCGGCGCGAGAGGGCGACCCCTTCCTCGAACAGGGCGAGGCTCTTCTCGAGCGGCAGGTCCCCCTGCTCGAGAACGCGCGCGATCTCTTCGAGGCGCGCCAGCGCCTCTTCGAGCGTCGGCTCGGGGGGCGTCTTCTCTTTCGGTTCGCTCATCGTTCTTCTCCGGGCGCGTCTTCGAGGACGCGCCGCACCTCGGCGATCGCCGCTCCGCGGCCGAAGCGGAGGTGGAGCGGCTCGCCGGGGGCGAGTTCGGCGGCGTCGCGCACGATCGGCCCGTCGGGGCCGCCGCGCTGCGCGAGCGCGTAGCCGCGGGCCAGGACGGCCAGCGGCGAGAGGGCGTCGAGCGCCGCGGCGAGGCGCGCGAGGCGCCGCCGCGCGTCGGCGAAGCGGGCGGCCGCGGCGGCCTCGGCGGTGCGCCGCGACTTCTCCATCCGCGCGCGCAGCCCGCGCAGCGCGCCCAGCCGGGCCTCGGGGGAGAGGCGGCGCGAGCAGGCGGCCAGGCGCGCGGTCAGGACGCGGATCCGGCCGAGGACGGCGCTCTCCATCCGCCGCGGCAGCTCCGCCGAGGCGAAGCGGACGCGCGCCAGCCGGCGGGGGAGGGCGGCGAAGCCGCGCGCCCCCACGGCGGCGAGGAGGCGGCGCCGGCGGTCGTCGAGGACGGCGCGCGTCGCGCGGCCGAGCTCGCGGCGCAGGTCGATCGTCCGCTGCAGCAGGTCCTCGCGCTCCCGCACGACCAGCTCGGCCGCGGCGGAGGGCGTCGGGGCGCGCAGGTCGGCCGCGAGGTCGACGAGCGTGGTGTCGATCTCGTGCCCGACGCCGCTGACCGTCGGCGTGCGGCAGGCGGCGACCGCGCGGACGACCGCCTCGTCGTCGAAGGCGGCGAGGTCCTCGCGCGCGCCGCCGCCGCGGACGATCAGCAGCGCGTCGAGAGCGCGGGCGTCGATCGCGCGCAGCGCGGCGACGATCTC
Source organism: bacterium (assembly GCA_021372775.1). Classification (NCBI taxonomy): domain Bacteria; species bacterium. The sequence continues at coordinate 3,620 of JAJFTU010000410.1, forward strand.
TCCCGGGGCGCCCGGCCCCTGCACGGCGGTCGGCGCGACCATGATCGAGACGCCGGCGAAGCGGCGCCGCAGCACCTTGAGCACGTCGCGCAGCGCGGCGCCGTCGAGCGAGGTGACGACGCCGATCGTCCGCGGGAACCGCGGGATCGGCTTCTTCCGCTCGCCGTCGAACAGCCCTTCGGCGGCGAGGCGGGCGCGCAGCCGCTCCAGCGCGGCCGCCGCGGCGCCGGCCCCCGACTCCTCCATCACGTCCACGATGAGCTGCATCCGCCCCTGCTCGGCGTAGACGCCGGGGCGGCCGAGCGCCAGCACGGCCTGCCCGTCGGCGGGGCGGAAGCGGACGCGCGCGTTCTTGCCGCGCCACATCGCGCAGGAGATCGACGCGCCGTCGGGGTCCTTGAGCGTGAAGTACCAGTGCCCCGAGCCGTGGGCGAGGAAGCGGGACAACTCGCCGGCGACCCAGACCGCGCCGACCCCGTCGCCGAGCGCCGCGTCGCACTGCTGGTTGAGCTGCCGGACGGTCAGCGGCGCTCCCCGCGCTCCGGGGGCGGCCGAGGGTTCTTCGCCGGCGTCGCCGCGGGGATCGTCGAACAGGCCGCGCCCCGCGCCGCGGGTCATTGGCCACCCGCGCCGCGGACGATCCGGACGACGGAACGGCAGCGGCCGGTCGTCTCGTCGATGTCGAACAGGGCGCCGCGGAGGCCGAGCCCGCCGTCGGCCGGCGCGACCTGCAGCGGCCGCGCGGTGGCGAAGCGGCGCACGACGCCGTCGGCCTCGAGGCCGATGACCGACTCGTACGGGCCGGTCATGCCGAGGTCGCTGATGAAGCCGGCGCCGCGCGGCAGGACCCGCGCGTCGGCGGTCTGCACGTGGGTGTGGGTGCCGAAGACCGCGGCGACCCGCCCGTCGAGATGGAGCGCGAGGGCGAGCTTCTCCGAGGTCGCCTCGGCGTGGATGTCGAGCGCGACGACGTCGGCGTGGCCGTTGAGCTCGCGGACGATGTCGTCGGCGACGCGGAACGGATCGTCCACCGGGGCCATGAAGACCCGCCCGACGAGGTTGAAGACGCAGACCCGCGCGCCGCCGCGCGCCTCGCCGAGGAAGACGCCTCGGCCTGGGCAGGGGGCGGGGTAGTTGGCCGGGCGGATCAGCCGCGGCTCGACCTCCAGCAGCTTGTCGTGGTTCTTGCCCGCCCAGACGTGGTTCCCGCTGGTGAGGCAGTCGGCGCCGAGATCGAGCACCGCGCGGGCCCCCGGGGGATCGACCCCCTTGCCGTGGTGCAGGTTCTCGACGTTGACCACGACGAAGTCCGCCGCCGTCTCTTCGCGGACCTCGCGGAGCCACTTTTCAAGCGCGCGGCGCCCCGCCGCGCCGAAGACGTCGCCGATCGCGAGAAGTTTCATCGCCGTCAGACCGCGTAGCTCACCGCGCGCGTCTCGCGGATCACGAGCACGCGGACTTGGCCGGGGAAGTCGATCTTCTGCTCGATTTCGCGCGCGAGGTCGCGCGCGAGGATCATCGTCGCCTCGTCCGGCAGGGCCTCGACGCGCACGTGGACCCGCAGCTCGCGCCCGGCGCGCACCGCGACCGCGCGCTCGACCTCCTCGCGGGCGAGGGCGATCTGCTCGACGTCGCGCAGGCGGTCCATGTGGCGCTGCAGGTTCTCGTCGCGCGCTCCGGGGCGGGCGAGGACGAAGCGCCGGGCCGTCGTCATCACGACGCCGTGCGGCGTGCGCGGGGCGTCGGCCGGCTGGGCGAGCGCGCGGATCGTCGCCACGACCAAGGGGCTTTCGCCGTAGCGCGTGACGAGGTCGGCGCTGGCGATCGGGCTCGGCGCGGCGAGCAGCGTCCTTTCGGCCCGCGCGACCTCGTGCAGCAGGCCGGCGCGGCGCAAGACGTCTCCGCCGATCCGGATCTCGTCGGCGATCGCGCCGCCGAGCAGGGCGACGTCGCGGGAGCGCTGAAACAGGTTCTGTCCGTGGTCGGAGATGAAGGAAAGCCGCCCCACGAGGAGCGCCAGCCGCTCGTGCAGGCCGGTGACGCCGAGCTCGAAGGCCAGCGCCTCGCCCCGCTCGCGGGCCTCCTCGTCCACTTCCTCGCGGGTCCTTTCGACGACCTCCTCGATGCGCGCGGGGTGGATCCGTCCGTCCTCGACCAGCTTGCGCAGGGCCCGCGCGGCGACCGTGCGGCGCAGCGGATCCCAGGACGAAAGCATGATCGTGCGCGGCGTGTCGTCCACCAGCAGGTCCACGCCGGTCGCGTGCTCGAGGGCGCGGATGTTCCGCCCCTCGCGGCCGATGATCCGCCCCTTCATTTCGTCGCTGGGGAGGGTGAGGAGGGTGATCGTCCCTTCGCCGGCCACCGCGCCGCGCAGCGTGGACATCGCGGCGATCACGGCTTGGCGCGCGACGTCCTCGGCCGCGCCGCGGGCGGCGTTCGCCGCCTTCTGGGTCAGCCGGGCGATCTCCCCCTGCAGGCTGGCCTCGACCGCGGCGAGCAGCTTGGCCCGCGCCTCGTCGGTGGTCAGCTTGGCGGTCGCCTCGAGCTGGCGGCGCAGCTCGTCCTCCGACGCGCCGATCCGCCGCTCCCGCTCGTCGATCGCCGCGCTCCGCGCGTCGAGCGCCCCGGCCCGCTCCGCGAGGTCCTCGGCGCGGCTGTCGAGCGCGACGGCCCGCTCTTCGAGCGCCTGGCGCTTTTCGGCGATCTCCGTCTGGCGCTGCGCCTGCTCGCGGGCGGTCTTGTCGAATTCCGCCTTGCGCGCCTCGTGCTCGCGCTGGAGCTGCCGGCGCTCGCGGTCGAGGCGGCGGCCCAGTTCCTCGCGGACGCGCCGCTCCTGGTCTTCCTCGAGCGCGGCGACCCGTTCGATCTGCTCCCGCAGGAGGCGCGAACGGCGCGACAGAGCGGCCGCCAGTCCGATCGACAGGACGAGCAGCGCGGCGGCGGCGATGATGAGCGGCAGGATAGGAGTCATGGTCCCCGGTCGGGTAAAGGACCGGCAAGCGGTTCAAGGCCGCTGGCGCGTGGTCGATGAAGCCTCTGGACCAAGTGGGCGCCCTCCCGCGGGTTTAGGCTGCCGTCCGGTCGTCCCGAAGGACGTGGATCGGTCTGCTCACCGCCCGCGGAGCCCGGGCTCCCGTGAGGGTTGTGTTGGCTCAAGGAACAATGACGCCAACACGGCCTCGAGGCCTGCCGGTCGCGCCTAGTATGATCGTCCGCGGCCGCTCGGGGCAACCGCGGAAGCGCCGCGGCCTCGCGAAAGGGGACGCTCAGAGATCCGCGTCGAGGGCCTTGAGGCGACTTTCCGCGTCGCGGAGGTCGCCCAGCAGCGCCCGGAGCCGCTCGAGGGCCGCGGCGCGCCCGTCCTCCTCGTCGGCGGCGATGTTCAGCGCGGCGAGGACGGCGGTCCGGAAGTCGTCCGGGTTCCCGCTCGGCCCGGCGATCTCGCCCAGCGTGCGGTCCACCTTCGCCGCGAGGGCGGCGAGGACGGCGGGATCTTCGCCGCGGAGCTTGTAGCGGCGCGTCCCCATGACGACTTCGATTTCGCGCTGGGCGGCGGTTTCGTCGGACACGGATCGGCTCTCCGAAAAGGTTCGCGGGGATTATATCCGCGGCCGGGGAGCGCGTCCCCGTGTTGAGCGGCCGCGGCGGGGCGGTTATCGTTACGTGATCCGCGCCGCCCCTTTGCGGCGCGTCGCAAAAGGTCCGCCCATGTCCTACGACCCGCGATCGGTGGAGCGGCGCTGGCAAGAGCGCTGGAGCAAGGAAGAAGTCTTCAAGGCCCGGCGCGACGACCCGCGCCCGAAGTTCTACTGCCTCGAGATGCTGCCGTACCCCTCGGGACGGCTCCACGTCGGCCACGTGCGCAACTACGCGCTCGGCGACGCCGTGGCGTGGCACGAGCGTCTGCGCGGCAAGAACGTCTTCCACCCGATCGGCTGGGACTCGATGGGGCTGCCGGCCGAGAACGCCGCGATCAAGAACGGCGTGGCGCCGGCGAAGTGGACGCTCGCGAACATCGAGCACATGCGGGGGCAGCTGCAGCGGCTCGGGATCAGCTACGACTGGGACACCGAGACCACGACCTGCCTGCCCGAGTACTACAAGTGGAACCAGTGGTTCTTCCTGCGGATGCTCGAGCGGGGGCTGGCCTACCGCGCCAAGCGGACCCTCAACTGGTGCCCGAAGTGCGCCACGGTCCTCGCCGAGGCGCAGGTCACGCCGAGCAACTGCTGCTGGCGGCACGAGGACACGCAGGTCGAGAAGGTCGAGCTCGACCAGTGGTTCGTGCGGATCACGGACTACCGCGACCGGCTGCTGGACAACCTCGACGGCCTGGCCGCCGAATGGCCGGAGCGGGTGATCACCGCGCAGCGGGACTGGATCGGCCGCAGCCACGGCTGCCGCTTCGCCTTCCGCGTGGACGGTTCGGACGACGCGATCGAGGTCTTCTCGACGCGCGTGGACACGGTCTACGGCTGCTCGGCGGTCTTCATCGCCGCCGGCCATCCGCTGACGCTTCCGCTCGCGGCCGGCACGCCGCAGGAAGCGGCCGTGCGGGCGTTCGTCGAGGCCGAGACGAAGGGGCCGTCGCTGCCTCCGGACGAGAAGGAGAAGGTCGGCGTCTTCACCGGGCGGCACGCCGTCAACCCGTTCAACGGGGAGAAGGTCCCGATCTGGACGGCCAACTTCGTGCTCGCCGAGTTCGGCACCGGCGCGGTCTTCGCCCAGCCGGCGCACGACCAGCGCGACTTCGAGTTCGCGGCCAAGTACGGCCTGGCGGTGACGCCGGTCGTCCGCGCCGAGGGCGGGAAGCTGGCCGACGGCGCGACGATGGACCGCGCCTACACCGAGCAGGGGGTCCTCGAGAACTCCGGCCCGTTCAGCGGCCTGACGACCGAGGAAGCCCGGCGGAAGATGTCGGCCTACGCCGAGGAGAAGGGGTTCGGCCGGGCCGAGATCCAGTACCGGCTGCGCGACTGGGGCATCGCCCGGCAGCGCTACTGGGGCACGCCGATCCCGGTCGTCTACTGCGGCCGCTGCGGCATCGTGCCGGTTCCCGACGACCAGCTCCCGGTCGTTCTGCCCGAGGTCCCGGACTGGAAGGGGCAGACCGGCAGCCCGCTGGCGCAGATCAAGGAGTTCGTCGAGACGTCGTGCCCGAAGTGCGGCGGCGCCGCGCGGCGCGAGACCGACACGATGGACACCTTCGTGGACTCGTCGTGGTACTTCCTGCGCTACCTCGACCCGCGCAACGACAAGGCCCCGTTCGATCCGGCCGCCGCGGCCCACTTCATGCCGGCGGACCTCTACATCGGCGGCGCCGAGCACGCGACGGGGCACCTGATCTACTTCCGCTTCTGGACGATGTTCCTCAAGGACCTCGGCCTGCTCCCGACGGAGGAGCCGGCGAAGCGCCTGTTCACGCAGGGAATGGTCCGCGCCTCGTCCTACCGCTGCCCGGTCCACGACTACGTCCGCGTCTCGGAGGTGGACACGACCTCCGGCTCGCCGCGCTGCCCGAAGTGCGGCGCGGCGCTCGACGTCCACCTCGACAAGATGTCGAAGTCGAAGGTCAACGACGCCGACCTCGACCACCTCGTCGAGCGGTACGGCGCCGACGCGGTCCGCCTCGCCGTGCTCTTCGGCGGTCCGCCGGCGCTCGACTTCGAGTGGAAGGACTCGGCGATCGAAGGGCCGCACCGCTTCGTCCAGCGCGTGGCGCGCCTCTTCGAGCGGTTCGCGCCCGCGCTCGGCCGTCTGCCGGAGACGCCGGCCGACCCGGCCGCGGTCGCCGCCGACGCCGACGCGCTGAAGCTGCGCAAGGCGACGCACCACGCGATCGCCCGCGTGACGCGCGACCTCGAGCGGGAGATCCAGCTCAACACGGCGATCGCCGCGCAGATGGAGCTGGTCAACGAGCTGTACCGCCAGACCGAGGGGAAGGACGACGATCCGGACCCGGCGTCGCCGAAGGGCGCCGCCGTGGCCGAGGCGCTCCACGCCCTCGCGCGGCTGCTCGCGCCGTTCGCGCCGCACCTCGCCGAAGAGATGAACGAGAAGCTCGGCTGGCCGACGCTGATCGGGCGGCGGAGGTGGCCGGAGGCCGATCCGGCGCTGCTGGTCGAGGACGAGGTCGTCCTGCCGGTGCAGGTGCTCGGCAAGCTGCGCGGGCAGGTGACCGTTCCGCGCGGCGCGAAGCAGGACGTCGCGCTCGCCGCGGCGCAGGCCGATCCGAACATCGCCCGGCATCTCGAGGGGAAGCAGCTCGTGCGGGTCGTGCTGGTGCCCGACCGGCTGCTCAACCTCGTGGTGAAGGGGTAGCGGATGCGCCGCGCGCTCCGTTTGGCCGCCCTCGCCGTCGCGCTCGGCGCGCTCGCCGGATGCGCCGGCTACCACATCGCCGGCACGGGGGGCGGCGCGTCGTCGGCGATCCCGGCGACGGCGAAGACGATCGCCGTCCCGCCGTTCGGCAACCAGACCGACCGGCCGCGCCTCTCGCAGCGCGTGTCGGAGGCGCTGACCACGGAGATCGTCCAGCGGGCGCGCCTCGCGGCGGTCCCGGACAGCCGCGGGGCGGACGTGATCCTCGAGGGAACGATCGAGACGTTCCGGGCCGACCCGGTCAAGTTCTCGGCGACCGGCCGCACCGACCGCGTCGAAGTGACCGTCACGGCGCGCCTGCGGCTCGTGCAGGCCTCGCCGGAGAAGGTCCTTTGGTCGCAGAACCACTTCGTCTTCCGCGAGCAGTACGACCTGCCGGCGACGGCGACCCAGCAGTACGACCCCGAGATCCTGGCCCTCGAACAGATCGCCGCCGACTTCGCCCGCTCCGCCGTGACCTCGCTGCTGGAGGGGTTCTGAGGTGAAGGGCGCCGGCCTCCCGGATCTCAAAGCGGCGCTCGCCTCGGCGACGTGGCCGGCGGTCGTCGTCGTCTGCGGCGACGACGACGAGGCGAAGGAGCGGGCGCTGCGGATGATCCTCGCCGCCGTGCCGGAGGAGGACCGCGCGACCGGCATCGAGCGGTTCGAGTGCGGCGACGACGACGCGGCGGCGCTCGGACGCGCCCTCGACGCGGCGCGGACCGCGCCGCTGCTCGGCGGCCGGCGCGTCGTGATCGTCGCCGGCGGCGGCTATCTCGGCGCGGGGGGCGACGAGGACGCGCAGCGGCTGCTCGAGCGGTACGTCGAGCACGCCCCGGAGCACGCGCTGCTCGCGCTGGCGACGCAGAAGATGGACGGGCGGCTGGGGATCGCGAAGAAGATCGGCCAGAAGGGGCTGATCCTCGAATGCACGCAGCCGAAGGAACGGGATATGCCGCGCTGGCTCGGCGAGCGCGCGTCGGAGCGGGGGCTGCGGCTCTCGCCCCGCGCCGTGCAGCTGCTCGCCGACGCCTGCGGCGCCGACACCTCGCTCGCCGCCCGCGAGCTGGACAAGCTGGCGCTCCTCGCCGACGGGGCGGGGCGCGGGAAGACCGAGGTCGACGAGTCGCTGGTCGAGCTGGCGCTCGGCCCGACGCGCGTCGCGGGCGCCTTCGCCCTCGAGGACGCGCTGCTCAACGGGCAGGCGGCGGCCGCGCTCGAGGCGCTCGACCGGCATCTCGCCGGCGCGGACGCCGGCGCGCCGCTGGCGCTGCTCGGGCGGATGGCGGCGATCGTGCGGCGGCTGGCCCTCGCGGCCGGCGCCGTGGGACGGGGCGGCGGCGAGAACGACGTGCAGTCGGCGCTCGGCTGCCACCCCTTCATCGCGCAGAAGTACGAACGCGCGGCGCGGCGGATCGGCCCCCGGGCCGACCGGGCGCTCGCGGCGTGCGTCGTGGCCGACGGTATGCTGAAGTCGGGACGCGACCCCCGCGCGGCGCTGACCCGCGTCGTGCTGAGCCTTGCCGCGACCGCGCGGCGCTGAACTGAGTTTTGGAGGACTCGTGGAAGTCAAGGAGACGATCGTCGTCGTCGATTTCGGCAGCCAGGTGACCCAGTTGATCGCGCGGCGCGTGCGCGAGGCCGGGGTGTACGCCGAGATCGTCCCCCCGAACCGCGCCGCGGAGCGAATCAAGGAGCCCGGCGTGCGCGGAATCGTCCTCTCCGGCGGTCCGTCGTCGGTCTACGAGGACGGGGCGCCGACCGTTCCGGACGAGGTCCTCGCCGCGCCGCTGCCGATCCTCGGCATCTGCTACGGCATGCAGCTGCTCGTCTTCCGCACCGGCGGACGGGTCGAGCGGGCGGCGGAGCGCGAGTTCGGCCGCGCGGAACTGGAGCTGTGCGAGAAGTCGAGCCTGCTCGGGGAGTGGCCGTTCCGCAGCGTCGTCTGGATGAGCCACGGCGACAGCATCAAGGAGCTGCCGCCGGGAATGCGCGTCGTCGCGCGCACCGACAGCGCGCCGTACGCCGCGGTCGAGGACGAGGAGAAGCGGCGCTACGGCGTGCAGTTCCATCCCGAAGTCCGGCACACCAAGTGCGGCGCGAAGCTGCTCAAGTCGTTCTGCCGCGACATCTGCGGCTGCTCCGGCGACTGGACGATGGCCGCGTACGAGCGGCGGGCGGTGGAGGAGATACGGGCCGCGGTCGGCGCCGAGGAGCGGGTCATCTGCGCGCTTTCCGGCGGCGTCGATTCCTCGGTGATGGCCCTTCTGGTCCACCGGGCGCTCGGCGACCGGCTGCGCGCCGTGTTCGTGGACAACGGTCTGCTGCGGAAGAACGAGGCGGAGATGGTCGTCTCGACCTTCCAGGACCGCTACCACCTGCCGGTGACGATGATCGACGCCCGCGCCCGGTTCCTGAAGGAGCTCGACGGCGTGGACGATCCGGAGAAGAAGCGGCGGATCATCGGCCGCGTCTTCGTCGAGGTCTTCGAGGAGACGGCGGCGAAGGTCGAAGGGGCCGCCTGGCTGGCGCAAGGGACGATCTACCCCGACCGCATCGAGTCGTCGGCGGTCGCGGGGCCTTCGGCGACGATCAAGACGCACCACAACGTCGGCGGCCTGCCGGAGCGGATGAAGCTCAAGCTGCTCGAGCCGCTGCGCTGGCTGTTCAAGGACGAGGTCCGCGCGCTCGGCGTGCAGCTGGGGCTCGACAAGGCGTTCGTGCAGCGGCACCCGTTCCCCGGGCCGGGGCTGGCGGTGCGGATCATCGGCGCCGTGACCGAGGAGCGGCTGACGAAGCTGCGCGAGGCCGACGCCATCCTGCGCGAGGAGCTGGATCGCTCCGGCTGGATGGCCAAGACGGCGCAGGCGTTCGCGGTGCTGATCCCGGTGAAGACGGTCGGCGTGATGGGCGACGGCCGGACGTACGAGGAAGTCATCGCGCTGCGCTCCGTGGACACCGACGACTTCATGACCGCCGACTGGTCGCGTCTCCCGCACGAGCTGCTGTCGCGGATCGCGGGGCGGATCGTCGGCGAGGTGCGGGGCGTCAACCGCGTCGTCTACGACGTGTCGAGCAAGCCGCCGGCCACGATCGAGTGGGAATGAGCGCGCGGCGCGGCCGCTGATCGGGGCGGCCGCGGCGCGAAACGTGCCGCCGCCGCCGGCAATCGCGCCGCGCGGCGCCGAAGGCGGGCGGCGGCCGCGGCGCGGGTGGTATTCTCGCCTCGTTGCGCGCGCCCGCGGGCGGCGTCCGCCTCCGGCGCGCTTCCGAGGTCCCGCACGTGCCTTCGAACTTCGTCCACCTGCACAACCACACCGAGTATTCGCTGCTCGACGGCGCCCAGCAGATCCCGAAGCTGGTCAAGCGCGCCAAAGAGCTGGAGATGCCGGCGGTCGCGATCACCGACCACGGCAATATGTTCGGCGTCGTCGCCCTCTACAAGGAGGCGATCGCGCAGGGGATCCGCCCGGTCCTCGGCTGCGAGATGTACGTCGCGCCCGGCTCCTGCCGCGACCGCACGCCGCTGCAGGGCGGGAAGGGGAAGCCGTACTACCACCTCGTCCTGCTGGCGGAGAACGACGTCGGGTTCCGCAACCTGATCCACCTCACCAGCGCCGGCTATCTGGAAGGGTTCTACTACCGGCCGCGCGTGGACAAGGAACTGCTGCGCAAGCACCACGAGGGGCTGATCGCGCTGACCGCCTGCATGTCCGGCGAGGTCCCGGTCTGCCTGCTGCACGGCGACATGGACGGCGCGCGCCGCGCGGTGGAGGAGCACCTCGAGATCTTCGGGCCGGAGAACCTCTTCCTCGAGCTGCAGGACCACGGGATCGAGGGGCAGGAGCTGATCAACAAGGGCCTCGCCGCGATCGCGAAGGAGAAGGGGCTGAAGGTCGTCGCCACGAACGACTGCCACTTCCTGCGCGCCGAGGACCACGCCGCCCACGACGTCCTGATCTGCATCGGCACCGGCCGGAAGCGGGACGAACCGGGGCGGATGACCTACTCCAAGGAGCACTACTTCAAGTCCGAAGACGAGATGCTCGAGCGGTTCGGCTGGATCCCCGAGTCGCTGACGAACACCGCCGAGATCGCCGAGCGCTGCTCGGTCAAGATCGACATGGGGCAGCACTTCGTGCCGGCGTTCCCGGTGGGCGAAGGCGAGACGACCGAGAGCTACTTCCGGAAGAAGGTGGCCGAGGGGTTCGCCGAGCGGCGGAAGGAGTGGGTGCGCCTCGCCGCGGAGGGGCTGCTCCGCCATCCGCTCGAGGACTACGACGCGCGGTTGGCGCGCGAGCTCGAGACGGTCGTCCAGATGGGGTTCCCGGGCTACTTCCTGATCGTCTGGGACTTCATCCACGCCTCGCGCGAGCGGGGGATCCCGGTCGGCCCGGGCCGCGGCTCGGCGGCCGGCTCGCTCGTCGCCTTCTGCCTCGGCATCACGGACATCGACCCGCTGCAGTACGACCTGCTGTTCGAGCGCTTCCTGAACCCCGAACGCGTGTCGATGCCCGATATCGACGTCGACTTCTGCTTCCGCCGCCGCGGCGAGGTGATCGAGTACGTCACCGAGAAGTACGGGCGGGAGAACGTCACGCAGATCATCACCTTCGGGACGCTGGCGGCGAAGGCGGCGATCAAGGACACCGCGCGCGTCCTCGACGTGCCGTTCACCGAGGCCGACAAGCTGGCGAAGCTGGTGCCGGACGGCCCGGGGGTGGAGCTCGGCCCGTCGATCGAGGCGGTGCCGAAGCTGAAGGAGATCCGGGAAGGGGGCGGCGTCCTCGGCGAGACGCTGGAGATCGCGCTGAAGCTCGAAGGGCTGGCGCGGAATCCGGGGATCCACGCCGCCGGCGTTGTGATCTCCCCGCGGCCGGTCGTCGAGTTCGCGCCGCTCTACAAGTCGAACAAGGACGACATCGTCACGCAGTGGGCCAAGGACGAGGTGGAGAAGATCGGCCTCCTCAAGATGGACTTCCTCGGCCTGAAGACGCTGACGCTGATCACCGACACGCTCGACAACATCCGCGGCGACGGCCTGGAGCCGCCGGATCTGGCGCGGCTGCCTCTCGACGACGAGAAGACGCTCGAGCTGTTCCGGCGCGGCGACACGGCGGCGGTGTTCCAGTTCGAATCGAGCGGGATGCGCGACATCCTGCGGCGGCTGCACCCCGACAAGTTCGAGGACCTGATCGCCCTCAACGCCCTCTACCGCCCCGGTCCGATCCAGGGCGGGATGATCGACGACTTCATCAAGCGGCGGCACGGGCAGGTGAAGGTGAGCTACCTCCACCCGATGCTCGAGTCGGTGCTGAAGGAGACGTACGGCGTCATCGTCTACCAAGAGCAGGTGATGCAGGTCGCCTCGATCATGGGCGGCTACACGCTCGGCGGCGCCGATCTGCTGCGCCGGGCGATGGCGAAGAAGAAGGTCGAGGAGATGGCCAAGCACTCGGCCATCTTCGTGAAGGGGGCGGAGGAGCGCGGCGTTCCGGCGCAGCAGGCGAAGGAGATCTTCGACCTGATCGAGAAGTTCGCCGGGTACGGCTTCAACAAGTCGCACAGCGCCGCCTACGCCCTGGTCGCGTACCACACCGGCTACCTCAAGGCGCACTTCCCGCTCCACTTCATGGCGGCCGTGCTGACGTCGGAGCAGAGCAGCACCGACAAGCTGGTCGAGTACATCAACGAGGTGAAGGGGAAGGGGATCCAGATCCTCGGCCCGAACGTCCACTCCTCCGGGCGCTGGTTCACGGTCGAGAAGGGAGCGATCCGCTTCGGCCTCGAGGCCGTGAAGGGGCTGGGCGAGGGGCCGGTCGAGAAGATCCTCGAGGCGCGGGGACGCGTCGGGCGGTTCGAGTCGCTCGACCACTTCTGCCGCGAGGTGGACCGGAAGGCGCTCAACCGGAAGGCGATCGAGGCGCTCGTGAAGTCGGGGGCGCTCGACGAGCTCGGCGACCGGGCGGCGCTGATCGCCGGGATCGACGGCGCGCTGGAGCGCGCGGCGCGCGCGGCCGAGGACCGCGACTCGGGACAGGGGTCGCTCTTCGGCGACGACGCGGGGGCGGCCGCGGCGCCGGTGGACCCGCCGCTGCCGGCGGTCCCGCCTTGGAACGACCGCGAGCGGCTGGCGGGCGAGAAGGAGTCGCTCGGGTTCTACCTCGCCGGGCATCCGCTGGAGGCGGTGCAGGACCGGCTCTCCGACGTGACGAGCCACCAACTCGCCGACCTCAAGGGAGCGGAGGAGGTCGCGGTCGGCGGGCTGATCACCAAGCTCAAGAAGAAGCAGACGAAGCCCAAGGAGGGGCGGCCGTCGGAGTGGATGGCGGTCTTCACGCTGGAGGACACGACCGGGCACGCCGAAGTCGTCGTCTTCCCGAAGCTCTACCGCGAGATCGGCGAGCAGCTCGAGGACGACAAGGCGGTCGTGGTCCGCGGCCGGTCGGAGGCGACGGAGGACGGGAAGGAGGCGCGGGTTCTCGCCGAGACCGTCACGCCGCTCGACGCGGCCGAAACGCGCGTCCTGGAGGGGATCACGATCCGGCTGCCCGAGGAGCTCTCGCCGGACGGCGTCGCCCGGCTGCAGGCGCTGCTGGCGGAGTCGCCGGGCCAGACGACGGTCTACTTCGAGCTCGAGCGGGCGGGCGTCTTTAGGGCGTCGCTGCGGGCGTCGGACAGCTGCGGCGTCCGCGCCGAGCGGGCGCTGCTGCGGCGGATCGACGACATGCTCGGCCCCGGTTCGGCGCGGGTCGGCCGGCCGTCGAACGGCAACCACCGCTGAGCGGCGGAGGGCGGCCGGAGATT
>JAJFTU010000411.1 GCA_021372775.1 bacterium
CAGCTTGAACGTCACCACGGCGTTGCAGTTCCCGCGCGCGTCGGCCGCGCAGCCGGTGAACACGACGAAGCCGGCGAGCCGCTTCCCGCGCGCCACCGTCTCCGCCGCCGGAACCGGCGCCGCGCCGCCGACCCGCTCCCATGCGGCGAGAAACTCTTCCGGCCGGTCGGTGAACACGAGCATCGCGCCGAAATCGCCGACGCTCTTGCGCGACGCATCGTCCGCCGCGGGGACGCCGTCCTGATTCCACTGCGCCTGGGCGCCGAACGCGGCGCCCAACAACATCGCCAGAACGATCGCGAGCCGCTTCATGGTCTTCCCCTCCCGTCCGGACGGACGCGTTCACTATACTGGATCGGTCGGCCGCGGAAGAACCGCGCGGCTTGGCCCGCGGCGACGGATCATGCGGTCGCGGGAAAACGATCACACAGGCCCACGGCAACGCCTTCTTCGATGGCGCTCGTGGGCGTCGCGTTCGCGCCGCCGCTGTTCACGAACCCGCCGACCGCGCTCATTTGCCGGCCGCGGCCGCCGCTTCCCGCGGGAGGCGATCCGCAGCTCCTTGCGTCGGCGAAGTCCGACGTCGAGATTCAGGTCGCCGTGGAGAAGCGCGGCCCCGAGTATCGGCCGGGGAAGATCTGGTTCGACCATGAAGACTGCCCGCGCATCGTCTGCCTGGAGCGGTTGGCCGAGAGTCGGCCGGGAGAGAACCGCCGCGTCACGATCAAGGCGGACTTCGGACTGCCGGTCGGCGACGTGCTCGACGTGGTCAGGGCGGCGCGGACCGCCGGCTACGAGCACGTCTTTCTCGTCACGGACGTTTCCTCCGACTCGCCGCTCCTCGGCCTCGCCGGCCGCCGCTGGCTGAAGGCGCACGCCGTGGACTGACGCCGCGCCCTTCTTGCGCGACGACGACGACGCGACGGCCGACGCGCCGCGCCCCCCGCCGAGCGAGGAACCGCGGCGCGCCGGCCGTCCCGACGTCACTTCGCCGGCTGCAACACGAGGATCGCGAACGTCCCGGGAACCATCGGCGGACGCGGATGCGGACGCTCCGCCGTCGGCGCCGGCGGGGCGCCGAACTCGGCGGTCGGCAGGTAGACGCGGTGCGTCGTCTCGTCGAGCGCCATCGTGCGCGCGCCGCGCTGCGTCGGGACGTCGGCGACGACGGCGAACTTGCCGGGGCGCTCCTCGCGGACGATCGTCAGCGAGCCGGCGCCGTTGGACGCGAACGCGAACCCGGTCTTCGAATCGAACGCCGCGGCGTCCACGCCGGCGCCGATCGGCGGCGCCGCGAGGACGCGCCCGTCCTTCGCGTCCACCACCACCATCGTCTTGTTGCCGCAAACCGCGAAGAGGCGCTTCCCGGCGCGGTCGATCGCCAGACCGGACGGCTCCTCGCAGCCGGCCAGCGGCCACGTCGCCTCGACCTTCAGCGTCGCGGCGTCGAAGCGGACCATCGCGTTCTTGTCCTCGATGTTGACGAAGATCTTCCCGCCGTCGGCGACCGCGAACTCGGGCTTCCCGCCGAGCGCGACCGTCCCGACGACGGCGTTCGTC
>JAJFTU010000412.1 GCA_021372775.1 bacterium
GCGTGGGATCCCGCCTACCGCGACGGCGCGCTGCGCGACTGGCTCTTCGCGCAGCGCAGGAAGCGCTGAGGGCGCCGGGCGCGCGGACCGCGTGCGCCGCGCGAACGCGGAACGCCGTTCTGACGCACAATCGGTCAATTCATGAAAAGCGCCGGCCTCTTTCCGGCCTGACGTTGGCTAAACTATCCCCGCGCGGTCGTCTCCGGCGAGGCGGCGGCCGTGCGCTGCGCCGCGGCGACGCCGAGGACCGCGGCCGCTGGGAAGAGGGGACTTCGGTGTGGACCGCGAGTCGCTGGACGAGCCGCGGACCGCGGGAGCCGGGAGGCGCGTCATGGGCGGCAGGTTTCTTCGCGGCGTCGCGTCCCGCCTCGTCGGTCCGCGCGGCCGGAGCGTCCCGCTCGTCGCGGGAGCGCTCGCGCTCCTCGGCCTCGCCGCCGGTCTCGCCGGGGTCGCGGCGCGGGCCCAGTCGGCGCCGCCTCCAAAGCGCCCGATCCCCCCGTATCTCGCGATGGTCGAAACGTGGCTGCAGCGGGAGGCCGCGGGAGCGCGGGCCGCGCAGGCGATCAATCAAGACACGATCGACGCCGGCCGCGCTCTGCTGGCCAAGGCGCGGGCCGCGAAGAGCGCCGCGGCGACGGCCGAGGCCCAGCGGGTCGTCGCCGTCGCGGAAGAGGCGCTGCGCAAGAACAGGCTGCGCGCGGCGCGGGCGGAGAAGGCGCTGGCGTGGGCGGCGCGCCTGCGCGAACTCCCGCCCGCCGGCGGCATGGCCGGGTTCATGCCGCGCGCCGAAGGGACGATCGAGATCCAGCCGGCGGGCGGCGGCGCGCCGCGCGCCGTGACCGCGGACACGCCGCCGGTCGCCGGACCGGGCGACACGATCCGCACCGGCAAGGACGGCCGCGCGGACGTCCTCCTCCCGGAGGGGAACGTCGTCAGCCTCTCCGCCGGCGCCGCGATGACCCTCGCGGAAGGCGCGGTCGAAACTCTCCTCTACGGCGAGGTCCGCGCCCGCGTCCTGCGGATGGGCCACAAGTTCGAGGTGCGGACGCCGAGCGCGGTGACGTCGGTGCGCGGCACCGACTTCGTCGTGCGCGAGGTCCCCGGCAAGCCGTCGTCGGTCGTGGTCCTCGAAGGGACCGTCGCCTTCGGCGACGCCAAGGGGACGAAGACGGTCCTCGTCGGTCCGGGCATGCAGTCCTATCTGCTTCCCGACGGCACGCCGGCCGAGCCGACGGCGGCGAACGTGAAGGAAATGCGGAGATGGTGGGAGGAATGAGACGCCTCGCGCTCTTCGCGGCGCCGGCCCTGCTCTGCGTCCCCGCGGCCCTCGCCTCGCCGCAAGTCCCCGGCATGAAGATCGACTGCGCCGCGTCGGCCAGGATCACTGAAAACGAGCGTCCCTACCTGAGCTGCACCTGCCCGAGCGCCAACGCCATGCCGGTCTGCACGACGCGGTCGGGCGGTTCGGCTTCGGGGCGTCACCCGTCGGGCGCGATGAGCAACGAGGCGTTCGCCGCCCAGATGCTGGGCGACATCGTCGGCCAGGCGCTCGCCTCGCTCTTCGCCCCGCCGCGCGACGATTCCGCCGACGTCGCGGCGCGGAAGGCGGCGCAGGAGGCGGCGAAGATACAGTTCGAGGCGCAGCAGCGGCAGCTCCGCGACCTCTGGCGGGAACAGCAGGCGCAGGCGCAGCGACGGGCGGAGGCGGAGCGGAACCAACGCGAGAAGGACGGCGAAGAATTGCTCGCCAAGATGCACGGCGAGGACGGCCCGCCCCCGGATTCGATGCAGACGCCGGGCGGCACGCTCGAGGGGTTCAAGTGGGACTCGGGCGCCGCGGCGAAGGGGCAGCTGCAGCCGCTGAGCGGCGGCCGCTACGACACGTCGGGGTTGAAGGCGTGGCAACGGCTGCTCTGCGCGAGCTACTTCTCCGAGAACGCGGCGGCGGCGTTGAACGCCAACCCCGAGCAGGCGCACTACCTCGACGAGCAGGCGGCGCGCGTCGCGGCGGGGCAGGCGGTGGACATCCCGTGCAAGTTCCCGGCGGCG
>JAJFTU010000413.1 GCA_021372775.1 bacterium
AAGCAGATCAAGCGCCGCACGAGCGTCGCGGCGCTCTTCCCCAACGAGCAGGCCCTCCTCCGCCTCGTCAGCGCCGTGCTCGCCGAGACCAGCGAGGAGTGGGAGACCGGACGCATCTACCTCGCCATGGAGACCGAGTGAATCGGACCGCCGCGTCAAGCGAATTTACAGAAGAGCTGTTGCTTTCCCATTGCCACGGCGTGGTACTGCGAAGCTAGGCCTCCCCAGATCTGGCAGCGCCGCTGCGGCCGTGGTGTAGACGGCACATGTGCCGGCGACAACGAAGACAAGGCGCGGGCTTTTCAGGAGTCGTTCGAAAACGAGCTTGGCAAGTGATAGGGGACACAAACATGATCCGCCGCATGGCCGTGCTCGCGCTTGTCCTTTTTCTGGCCGATTCCAGCCCGGCATGCCGTGCGGGAGCCCAAACAGAACCGGAGCGTGTTCGCGCGTTCTCGACCCAACAGCTCAAAGAAGGCTGCCGCTTCCCAACGGCGCTTGTTCGCTTTCCTCTCGACGACGTCGCTCGGAATGTCCGTCTCTACTACATCGATTGCGGTTCGGCTGGAACTCGTCGAGTTGTAGGAGTGGGCGGACGCGGAATGCTCATTGTTGAAGACATTGCCACGTTCAACCGGTTTCTAGAGTGGGCGGAGGTGCGGATCGACGATGAGGCCACCGCTCTCAAGGTCGTCCGGGCGTTCTTGGATCTATCCCGAATTCGAGCCGCAAATGAGTACGGAATCGTCACGAGTCCCGATCGAATACCCTTTGCCTCGGCGGACGCAGATGAGCGTCGTCGGGAGATCTCAGAACGGGTCCGCCTCCGAGCGCCGGTCGTGGTGCGCAACAGCGGCAAGTTCGTTCTTGAGTTCTACGAGTGGTCGCGCTTCGCTGGCGCGCTTTGGCGGTTCAAGGCAACGGTAAACCAGAGCGGAATCGAAGACCTCAACCAGACGCTCGTCATGCAGTGGATCGACGAAGCAGATCTGGTTCAATGAAGGGAGCGCGACGTCGCGCGTGAAGGCCGGAGTCCATGAGCGCCGTGTGCCGCGGCGATCCGGCGTCGTTGGCGTCGGCCCTACGACGGCGCAGGGCTGATCGAGGCACAGAGACTGCGGGCTTGGTGCTCCCTCCCGCGCGATCGTGGACGCCGCTCGCAATCCTGCCCGGTGATTGAGCAGGCCGCTTGGAATGGTCAGTACGTCGGACGTGACGCGACAGTCGTGACATACAGTGCAGGCTGGATCACCGACGCAGTCGGGTGTTGATTCGCCCCAGCCCTGACCAGCCGGGCTTCTTCTTTCTCCCTGCTTCACTTCGCCGCCACCTCACGCCACCGCGCCGGCGGCGCGCTTCGGCCGCTACGCGCTGAAGGGAGGGGTCTGGGGCGACGAGGCGCGGCGGACGGGGCCGTAGGCGTCCTCGTAGCGCTGGAGGTTCTCGGCGAGGGCCGCGGCGAAGGCGTGGAGGTGCGCGGGGGCGGTGACGACGCGGGCGACGATCTGCGGGCCGGGGGGGAGGTCGGCGACGAAGTCGATCACGAACTCCTCGGCGCTGTGGGCGACGATCATCCGGTTGGCGTAGACGCCGCGCTGCATCTCCTCCGAGATCTTCACCGTCATCTCCGGCGCGCCGGCCGGCCGCTGTCCGCGCGGTTCGTCGCTCATCGTCTCCGTCCTTTCGAAACGCGCCGCGCGCTCAGCCCTGAAGGTCGCGCGGGCGCAGACGTCCCGCGAGGGCCAGCACGGCCCCTTCGATCGTCAGGCGCGGGTTGCGGTTGAAGATCGTCAGTTCGCGCCGCAGCCGGTCCACGAGGCGCGGCCGCTCGCGCAGCGGCCCGAGGAGCCGGTCGGCGAGCGGGGCGAGGCGCGCCGCCTGCTCCGCGTCCAGCAGCCGCGGCGGGGCGCCTTCCGCGACGGCCGCGAGGTCGGCGAGGAGCTCCGTCAGCAGGTCGAGCTCGCTCGCGGCGAGGTCGGGCTTCTTCCCGAACTCCTCGCTCGCCGCCGCGGCGAGCTCCGCCGGCAGGCAGGCGTCGAAGCGCTCAAGGATCGCCGTCCACTTCTCGATCCGCTCGCGCTCCTTCTTCGGGTCGCCGTCGAGCGCGCGGGCGATGCTGCCGCGGGCCTGGGCGACGCGCGCCGCGGCCTCGGCCGGCGCGACGCCGCGCGCCGCGAGCAGCCGCGCGAGGTCGGCGTCGCCGAGCGGGCGGAAGCGGATCTGGCGCAGGCGCGATCGGACGGTGATCGGCAGCGACCAGGGCGCGGCCGTGACGAGGACGATCACGCCGTACGACGGCGGCTCCTCGAGCAGCTTGAGCAGCGCGTTCGCCGCGGCGGGGTTCATCTTGTCGGCCGGATCGACGATGTAGATCCGGCGCTCCAGCTCGTACGGGCGCATGCCCATCGAGGCGATGACGTCGCGCGCCTGCAGCACGGAGATGCGCGTCTTCCCCTTCGGCGTCCCGACCAGCCCGACGTCGGGATAGACCGTCGTCGAGTCGGCGTTGGTCGAGCCCTCGCGCATCGCCGTCGTCGCCTCGAGGTCGGCGAAGCGGCGGCAGTGGGGGCAGACGCCGCAGGCGTCGGCGCCGCGCGGCTGCCGGCAGACGAGGGCCGCGGCGAAGGCGATCGCCGCGCTCCGCTTGCCGACTCCGTCCGGGCCGTGCAGCAGCAGCGGCGGGACCGGACCGCCGCGATCGACGAGCGCGGCGAGGGCGGCGACGGCCGCGTCCTGGCCGACGATCGCCGAGAGGGGCGCGAAGACCGGCTCCATCAGTCGAGCGCCGCGGGGACGATCCCCGGCACGAGGTCGCGCAGCGCGGCGACGACCGCGGCGTGGGTCGCCGCGACGTCCCCCGACGCGTCCACGACCCGCACGCGGTCCGGCTCGGCGGCGGCGACGGCGAGGAAGCCGCGCCGCACCCGATCGAAGAAGGCGACGTCCTCGTCGTCGTAGCCCGGCTGGTCGGCCGCGCCGCGCCCGGAGGCGCGCGTCAGCCCCTCCACCGGCGGGACGTCGAGCAGGATCGTGCGGTCGGGGCGGCGGTCGAGCGGCGGCAGCTTGTGCAGGTCTTCGATCAGCGAGAGCGGGCGTCCGCGCCCGTGCCCCTGGTAGGCGCGGGTCGAGTCGAGGTAGCGGTCGCAAAGGACCAGCTTCCCCGCGGCGAGCGCCGGCAGCACGACCGTCTCGAGGTGGTGCGCCCGCGCGGCGGCGTAGAGGTAGATCTCGGCGAGGTTCATCGCGCGCCAGTACGACGGCGTCTTGAGGATCCGGCGGAACTCCCCGGCCAGCTCGTCTCCGCCCCCCGGCTCGCGCGTCGCCACGACGTCGCGCCCCGCGGCGGCGAGCGCGGCGGCGAGCAGGCGGGCCTGCGTGGTCTTTCCCGCCCCTTCGATCCCTTCGATCGTGACGAACAAGCCGGACGCCGGCATCGGGCCCCCTCGCGGCGCGGGAAGCCCCCGGCCGGCCGCGATTATAGAATCATCGGCCATGCGGCACAGCGAGGCGACGGAACGGCGCCGGCCGACGGCGGAGCGGGAACGCGCGTTGCGCGCGGCGGGCTACGCGCGCGTCGCCGGCGCGGACGAGGTCGGCGCGGGGCCGCTCGCCGGGCCGCTCGTCGCCGGGGCGGTGATCCTGCCCGACGACGCGGACCTCCCGGGGCTCGACGACTCGAAGAAGTTGAGCGCCAAGGCGCGCGAGCGGTTCGCCGCGGAGATCCGGCGGCAGGCGGTCGCGTGGGCCGTCTTCGAGCTGCCGGCCGCGGAGGTGGACCGGATCGGGCCGTACAAGGGGGCGCTGACGGCGCTCGCCGGCGCGATCCGCGCGCTCGACCCGCCGGCCGACTACGCGCTGATCGACGCCCGGCCGCTGCCCGCGCTCGCGCTGCCGCAGGAGTCGCCGATCCGCGGCGACGGGACGCATCTCTGCATCGCCGCGGCGAGCGTCGTGGCCAAGGTCCACCGCGACGGGCTGATGGACGCGCTCGACGCGGTCTTTCCGGGGTACGGCTTCGCGCGGCACAAGGGGTACGGCACGGCCGAGCACCTCGCCGCGCTGGAGCGTCTCGGCCCCTGCCCGGAGCACCGCCGCAGCTACGCGCCGGTGCGGCGGCTCGTCGCGCCCGAGCCGACCCTGTTCTGACGCGGCGCGGGGGAAACGATGAGCGAATTCGCGCAGCTGTTCACGCTCGATCCGGACGTCCTCTACCTCAACCACGGCTCGTTCGG
>JAJFTU010000414.1 GCA_021372775.1 bacterium
CGCCGCCGGCGGCGGGGCGATGAAGAGCTGCGTGAAGTAGAGCGCTCCGTCGGCGTCCGCGGCCGCGCCGAGGCCGCTTTCGACGAACGCGGGATCCACTATGTTCGCACGGTGGCCCGGACTGTTCATCCAGCCGTCCGCCGCCGCCCGCGCCGGGTCTTCTTGGTTGCGGCTTTGGCCGATGTTCTCGGCGACCCGGCGGTACGGCACCCCCGCCGCCTGCACGCGCGCCGCAGGGGTGCGCCCCTCGGGCGAGACGTGCTCGAAGTAGCGCCGCGCGGCCATGTCCTCGCTGTGGGCGCGGGCCGCGGCGGCGAGCCGCTCGTCCCAGCGCAGCGGGAGGCCGCCGCCGGCCGCCTGCCGCCGGCGGTTGACCTCGTCGAAGAGGCGCCGCTCGAGCTGCGCGAGTTCGAGCGGGGAGAGGCGCGGGAGCGGCACGACGAGGATCGCGACCATGACCATGAAGCCGTCGTCGGTGCGCGCGTAGCCGATGCCGCATTCGCGGACGCGGGGGCCGAGCGCGGCGCCCCACGCGCCGCCGTAGCCGCGCCATTGGGCGAGCAGCGCGGCGGCGGCGTCCCGCGTCTCCGGGGCGAGGATCGTCTTCTCGTCGGCGGAACCGACGCCGGGAACGCCCTGCGCGGCGAGGAACGGGTCGAGCGGCGGCGGGCCGGCGGCGCGCACGGCGGCGGGCGACGCGGCGAGGCCCTTGGCGCGTTCCTCGGCCGCGGCCTGCAGCGCCGCGGGACGGGCGAGGGGCGGCGCGCCGAGGCGCGCGCGCTCGGCGGAGAGTGCGGCGAAGATCTCGTCCTGCACGGCCGCGGGGGGCGTGGGCGGCGGCGCGGCGAATGCGCCGAAGCACGCCGCGGCGAGGATGCAGACGCCGACGACGGCGCGCGCGAGGGGCGTTGCGGCGGACGCGCCGAGTCCGCTCCGGCGGGCCGAGCGCTCGACGCCGACGACGGCGCGCGCGAGGGGCGCCGTGCCGGACGGGCGGGGGCGTTGCGCGGCGCGCGGCATGAACGACGCGACGCGGAACGACCGAACGAACGGAAGCGTCATCTCAGCGTCCCTCGGCCATCGCGGCGAGGCCGGCGCGGTCGAGGATCCGCAGGCCGCGCGTCCCCTCGGCGGCGACGAGCCCTTGCTCGGTCATCCGCTTGAGGCAGCGGGAGAACGTTTCGGGCGTCGCGCCCAAGAGGTTCGCGAGCTGGTTCTTCGGCAGCTCGAGCGCGACGAGGCCCGTGCCGCCGGCCTCGGCGTCGCGGCGCAGCAGATGCGCGGCGAGGCGCGCCGGCGCCTCCTTCGTCGTCAGCGCCTCGATCTGGGCGGCGAAGTCGCGCAGCCGGCGGGCGAGCACGGCCATGAAGCGGAGCGCGAACTCCGGTCGGCGCGCGACGAGGTCGAGCAGCGCGGGGCGGGGAATCAGCACGGTGCGGCAGTCGTCGAGCGCGGCGGCGGTCGCGGGGTAGTCGCCCCCTTCGAGGACGGCGACCTCGCCGAACGGCTCGCCGGGACCCCAGACGTGCAGCAGCTGCTCCCGACCGTCCGCGCCCAGCCGGAAGACCTTCACGCGCCCTTCGGCCACGAGGTGCAGGCCGGCCGCCTGCTGCCCTTGGCGGAAGATCGCCTTGCCCGCGGCGTGGCGGCGGCGCACGGCGATCGCGGCCAGCGCGGCGAGGTCCTGCGGCGCGAGCCCGGAGAAGAACGACGAGCGCGCGAGGTCGTCCACGGTCGGCATCGATTGGCTCCTTGGGCGGCCATCATCGCGGCCGCGCTTGACGCCCGTCAAGGCGCGCATCCGCGAGGGGCGCCATGTTGTGGACGAAAGGAGCGGAACGATGCGCGCGACGCGGGAGATGATCGAGATCGACGAGGCGCTCTGCGACGGGTGCGGGGCCTGCGTGCCGTCGTGCCGCGAAGGGGCGTTGGTGATCGAGGACGGGAAGGCGCGCGTCGTCGCCGAACGTCTCTGCGACGGCTTGGGGGCCTGCGTCGGCCGCTGCCCGAAGGGGGCGCTGCGGGTCGTGCGCCGCGAGGCCGAGCCGTTCGTCGATCCGCACGCGCTCGACGCGCCGGCCGCTTCCTCCGCGGCGCCCGCGCCGCCCGCCGCGCGGGTCTCGGCCTCCGCTCCGCCCGCCGCGCGGGTCTCGGTTTCCGCTCCGCCCGCCGCGCGGGTCTCGGCCTCCGCGCCGCCCGCCGCGCGGCTCTCGGTTTCCGCGCCGATGGCCGCGCGCGGTTGTCCTGGCGCGGGCGTGCGGATGCTGCGTCCGCTCGCCGCCGTTGCGGCCGCGGCGTGCCCGTCCGATCCGGCCGCGTCCGCGTCCACGTCGGCCGGCTCGGCGTCCGCGGGCGCGTCGGCGCTGTCGCATTGGCCGGTGCAGATCCGGCTCGTGCCGCCGACCGCGCCGTTCCTCGACGGCGCGACGCTGCTCGTCGCGGCCGACTGCGTGCCGGTCGCCTGCCGCGCCTTCCACGACGAGCTGCTGCCGGGACGCGCGGTGATGATCGGCTGCCCCAAGTTCGACGACCTCGACGACTACGTGGAACGCTTCGCCCGTCTCTTCGCCGCGGCGAGACCGGCCGCGGTCGAGGTCGCGGTGATGCAGGTTCCGTGTTGCCAGTCGCTGCCGCTCGCCGTCGCGCGCGGCATGGAACTGGCCGGGGCGAACCTGCCGCTCGTCAAGATCGTCGTCGGGCTCGACGGGACGGTTCTCTCGCGGGAGCGGATCTGAGCGGCGGTTCTTCGTTGACAGCGCCGGAAGCCGGAACACAATCTCCGCCGTGCCGTGCCGCGCGCCGGCGGAGCCCCCGATGGCGTTCCTCGACTGGACCGACAAGTACGCGCTCAAGATCCGGGCGCTGGACGACGACCACCGGAAGATGTTCCGGCTGATCAACGCGCTGCACGACGCGATGACCGCCGGCGCGACCCGCGCCGTCGCGGCCTCGATCTTCGCCGAGCTGGCGGCGGCGACGCAGGCTCACTTCCGCGAGGAAGAGGGGCTCTTCGAGCTGCACGAGTACCCGGACCTCGCCGCGCACCGCGCCGAGCACCGGCTGCTGCAGCAGCAACTAGGGAACATCGAGGGGCGGTTCCGGCGCGGCGACACCGGCCTGACGCCGGCGCTCCTCAACTCGCTCAAGGCGTGGTGCACGAACCACGTCTTGGTCAGCGACTCCCGCGGCGCCGCGTATCTCGCGTCCCGCGGCGTCCGCTGATCCGCGCGTCACGCCGGCAACACCACCACGAGACGCGAGCCTTCGCCGCGCCGTCTCGTCACGCCGGCAACTGCACCACGAAGCGCGAGCCCTCGCCGAGGCGCGACTCGCAGCGCACCGTTCCGCCGTGCTGCTGGACGATGTGCTTGACGATCGCCAGCCCCAGCCCGGTGCCGCCGACCTCGCGCGAGCGGGCCGGATCGACGCGGTGGAAGCGGTGGAAGACCTTCTCCACGTCGGTCGAAGGAATCCCCGCGCCGGTGTCCTCGACCGCGATCTCGGCCCGTCCCTCCGCCGCGGCGAGGACGATCTTCACCGAGCCGCCGGGGCGGTTGAACTTCATCGCGTTGTCCACGAGGTTGACGACGACCTGCTCCAGCCGGCGACGGTCGGCCTCGACGACGAGCTTCTCCGCCCCCTCGACCGACACCGCGAGACCGAGCCGCTCGTAACGCGGCGCGAGTTGGGCGGCGACGTCGCGGCAGAGCGCGGCGACGTCGAGCGGCCGCTTGTCGAGCTTCGCCGCGCCGGTCTCGATCAGCGAGAGGTCGGCGAGATCCTCGACCAGCCCCGCCATCCGCTCGGCGTTGCGCTGGATCGTGCCGAGGAACCGCTCGCGCGCCTCGGGCGGCCCCTGCGGGTCCTCGAGCAGCGTCAGCGCGGCGGCCTTGATCGACGTCAGCGGCGTCCGCAGCTCGTGCGAGACGTTGGCCACGAACTCCTTCCGCAGCCCCTCCAGCCGCTCGAGGCGGGAGATGTCGAAGAAGATCACCACGACCCCGGCGCCTTGGTCCTTCTCCGCCGGCAGCCGCGCGGCGTGGATCTCGTAGACGCGGTCCTCGCCCGGATCGGCGATCCGCTCGTGGACTTCCCGCTCGCCGCCGAACGCCGCGTCCACCGCGGCGAGCACCGCCGGGCGCCGCAGCACCTCCACCAGCGGCCGGCCGGTCGGGTCCCCCTGCAGGCCGAAGACGCGGCGGAACGCCTCGTTGACGAGCCGGATCTTCCGGTGGTCGTCCACGAGGAGCAGCCCTTCCTGCATCCCGGCGATGACCGAGGCGAGCGAGCGCCGCTCCACTTCGACTTCGTGGATCTTGCCCGTGAGGGCGCGCCGCATCCGCTCCGCGGCCCGCCCCATGTCGCCGATCTCGTCCTCCCGCGCCGCGGGGATCGCCAGGTCGAGCTCCCCCGCGGCGACCCGTGCCGCGGCGGACGAGAGCTGCTCGATCGGCCGCGACCAGCGGCGCACGACGCCGTAGGCGAGCAGCGCCAGCGCGAACGGCGCGCCGACGACGAGCAGCGTGATCAGCCCGAGGTACGGCGCCTCGGCGCGGTCCACTTCCCACGCCGGCAGGGCGATCCGCACGAAGGCCAGGTCGCCCGCGCCGTCGAGGCGCCGCGCGAGGTAGTAGTAGCGCTCGCCGGTGCTGTCGGAGCGGCGGTAGGCCTGGCCCCAGCCCTCGGTCCGCGCCTGCATCATCTCCGGCCGGTCGAGGTGGTTCGAGAGACGTCCGAGCCGCTCGTCGGGGGCGGAGGAGTCGCCGACGACGCGCCCGTTGCGGTCGATCAGCGAAACGCGCACGTCGAGGCGCGTCCCCCAGTCGCGGGCCAGCGCGGGGTAGTCGGCGCCCGCGCCGGCCGTTCCGGCGAACCCCGCGAGGAGGTCGGCCTCGGCGCGCAGGCGCTCGACGTACCGGCCGTGCACGGCGGAGGAGACCATCGGCGCCACGCCGGCGCCGACGAGCAGTCCGGCCGCGGCGGCCGAGCCGGCCATCAACAGCAGCAGCTTGCGGCGGATCTTCAACGGTCGGCGCTCCTCGTCATTCGTCCTGCGGCTTGTCGTCGGGGAAGTGGTGCTTGATCACGCGCCCTTCGGACATGTAGACCACCAGCTCGCAGATGTTCGTCGCCTGGTCGCCGATCCGCTCGTAGCACTTGGCGACGAACGTCAGCCGGATCGCGCGGGAGATCGTCCGCGGATCCTCCATCATGTAGGAGAGCAGGACGCGGAAGACGTGCTCCATCTGCCCGTCGAGCTCGTCGTCCATCGCGATCACCGCGCGGGCGGCGTCGGGGTCGCGGTCGATGAAGGCGTCGAGCGCGCCGCGGACCATCTCCTGCGCGCGCCGGGCCATCTGCGGGATGTCCACGAGCTGCTTGATCGGCGGCTCGGCGGAGAGCTCGATCGACCGCTCGCAGACGTTGGCCGCGTGGTCGGCGATCCGCTCGAGGTCGGGGACGATCTTCATCGCGGTCGTCACGAACCGCAGGTCGCGCGCGGCGAGCTGGTAGCGGGCCAGCGTCTCCATCACCAGCTGGTCCACCTCCAGCTCGAGATGGTCGATCGCCTCGTCCTCGTCGATCACCACCTGCGCGAACTGCGCGTCGCGCTTGACCAGCGCCTCGACCGAGCGCCCGATCGCCTGCTCGACCAGCCCGCCCATCCGCTGCACCGCGGCCGCGAGGGCCTGAAGCTGCTGCTCGAAGTGTCGTTCCATCGCCGTCTCCCGGCGGCGCGCCGCGCCGCCCTTTCCGCCGGCTAGCCGAACCGACCGGTGATGTAGTCCTCGGTCTGCTTCTTGCGCGGGTTGAGGAACAGGTCCTCGGTCTTGCCGTACTCGATCACCTGCCCCAAGTAGAGGAAGGCGGTGTAGTCCGTGGCGC
Organism: bacterium; assembly: GCA_021372775.1. Classification (NCBI taxonomy): domain Bacteria; species bacterium. Next base: position 5,887 of record JAJFTU010000414.1, read on the forward strand.
GCGAGGCCTGCTGCATGATGTGGGTCACGATGACCAGCGTGTAGTCCTTCTTGAGCTCTTCCATCAGCTCCTCGATCCGCGCCGTGGCGATCGGGTCGAGGGCCGAGCAGGGCTCGTCGAGCAGGATGACCTCCGGCTCGACGGCGATGGCGCGGGCGATGCAGAGCCGCTGCTGCTGGCCGCCGGAGAGGCCGAGGGCGCTCTCGTCGAGCCGGTCCTTGACCTCGTCCCAGAGCGCGCCGCCCCGCAGGCTGCGCTCGACGATCTCGTCGAGGTCGCTCTTGCGCGTCGCGCCGTGCAGACGCGGGCCGTAGGCGATGTTGTCGTAGATCGACTTGGGGAACGGGTTCGACTTCTGGAAGACCATCCCCACCCGCTTGCGCAGGGCGTTGACGTCGGTCGCGGCGCCGTAGACGTCGAGGCCGTCGAAGCGCAGGTTCCCCTCGATCCTTACGCCGTCCACGAGGTCGTTCATCCGGTTGACGCAGCGGAGCAGCGTGGACTTGCCGCAGCCGGAGGGGCCGATGAAGGCGGTGATCTTGCGCCGCGGGATCTCCAGCGCGATGTCGAAGAGGGCCTGCGACTGGCCGTACCAGAGCGAAAGCCGCTCGGCGACCAGCACCGGGTCCTCGATCGCCGGGAAGAGCGCCGGGTCGCGTTCTTCGGCGGCGTGGGGCGTTTCGGACATCGAAGTCTCCTGCGCGTCCGGGCGGCGGGCCGCCTCAGACGGCGCTGCTAGTGTACTTGGCGCGCAAGTGGTTGCGCAGCCCGATCGCCAGCAGGTTCATCGCCGCGACGACCAACACGAGAAGCAAGGCGGTGGCGAAGACCAGCGGCTTGGCGGCGTCCACGTTGGGGCTCTGGAAGCCGACGTCGTAAATGTGGAACCCGAGGTGCATGAACTTCCGTTCGAAGTGGACGAACGGGAAGGTCCCGTCCACCGGCAGCCGCGGCGCCAGCTTGACCATCCCGACGATCATCAGCGGCGCCACTTCCCCCGCGGCGCGGGCCATGGCGAGGATCATCCCGGTCAGGATGCCGGGCGCGGCGGCGGGGACGACGATCCGCCAGGTCGTCTCGAACTTCGTCGCGCCGAGCGCCAGCGATCCCTCGCGCACCGCGCGCGGCACCGCGGCGAGACCTTCCTCGGCGGCGACGATCACCACCGGCACGGTGAGGAGCGCCAACGTCAGCGCCGCCCAGAGGATCCCGCCCGTGCCGAAGGTCGGCGCGGGGAGCGCCTCGGCGTAGAAGAGCTTGTCGATCGTGCCGCCGACGAGGTAGACGAAGAAGCCGAGGCCGAACATCCCGAAGACGATCGAGGGGACGCCGGCGAGGTTGTTGACCGCGATCCGCACCGCGCGGACCAGCGGCCCCTGCTTGGCGTACTCGCGCAGGTAGACCGCGGCGAGCGCGCCGAGCGGGCTGACGACGAAGGTCATCAGGAAGACCATCATCACCGTGCCGAACAGCGCGGGGAAGACGCCGCCCTCGGTGTTC
>JAJFTU010000415.1 GCA_021372775.1 bacterium
CCCGAGCGAAGTTGGCGGTGCTGACCTGCAACTCACCTAATCGTTGTAGCGGGGTCGCAAGTCTGCAGCCCCTTCACAGTCAGACGCACGTCCAAGGGGAGACTCAAGACCGAGGTGCCGTTAGTGTAAGTGCATTGGTCAGGTCCCTCGATCACATACTCGAACGTAGTTACGAATGTCGTGGGCCTGTGCTTCGCGAATTCCCAAGTCATAACGTTCTCTTTGGTGACTCTGATGAGCATCGCTCGGCGCGTGTCAACGACTTTGAGACACCTGGCACACGAGTTTACTGACGTCTCTCCTCTGTCCGGGCGGCCGCCGGACGCGGCTTGTTGATCCACACCGCCGAGGGCAGCGGCAGCGGAACGGGCGCGTGTCGGACAAACCGTTCGGGATGGGCGGCGTAGGCGGCATCGAGGACCGCCTGGCGCCGGGCCAGCACGACCGGGGCGTCGCCGAAGTGGACCATCGCCGGCGTCAGCAACCCCAGCCCCGAGTGCCGATGCTCGTCGTTGTACCACGGGAAGAAGACATGGCCGAAGGCCCGGGCGTCTTCGATGGCCCCGAAGCGGTCGGGGAATTCCGGACGGTACTTCAGCGTTCGAAACTGGCTTTCCGAGTACGGGTTGTCGTCCGACACGTACGGGCGACTGTGGGTCTTGGTCACGCCCAGGTCGGCCAGCAAGAAGGCCACCGGCTTGGATCGCATGACGCGGCCCCGGTCGGCGTGGAGCGTCAGCTGACCGGGGGGAATCCCGTGTGTGGTGATCGTGTCGGCGATGAAGGCCTCCGCCAATTCGGCGCCTTCGCGATGCGCGATCATCCAGCCCACGACGTACCGGCTGAAGACGTCCAGGATCACGTAGAGGTAGAAGTAGGTCCACTTGGCGGGGCCGAGCAGCTTCGTGATATCCCAGCTCCAGAGGTGGTTCGGCGCGGTGGCCAGCAGTTCAGGCTTCTGGTACGTCGGATGAACCAGTTGATCACGCCGCTCGCGCGATTCCCCCGCCTGGGCGAGCACGCGGTACATCGTCCGGGTCGAGCACAGGTACGTGCCCTCGTCGAGCAGCGTGGCCTGCACCGCGGCCGGGGCGCGGTCGCGAAAGCGCTCCGCGTGCAGCACCGCCAAGACGGCCTCCCGCTCGTCGTCCCGGAGGGCGCGAGCCGGCAGCGGTCGTGTCGGGGCCGTCGGCGCCTCGACCCGACGCGGCTTCGGCCGCTGCCGGTAGAACGCCGCGCGGGCCACCCCGAGCGCGTCGCAGGCGCGGCGGATGCCGACGACGGCGCTCAGGTCGGTGACGGCCTCCATCACCGCGGCTCCTTCGACGCGCTCGAGGGTCTTCGCTCCTCCAGCAGCGCGGCCACTTTTTTTTGGACGTCGATGACGATCGCGGCCTTCCGCCACGCCTCCGTCAACCGCTGGGTGGCCTCCCGAAGCTGGCGGATCTCCTCGTCCTGCGGCGAGCGCGTGGGCTTCGGCCCGCGCGGCCGCGGCGTCAAGCCCTTGAGGATACCGGCCTGGCGCTCGCGGCGCCACGTGACCAGGTGCGACGAGTACAGGCCTTCCCGGCGGAGCAACGCCCCAATGCCCCCGTGGTCGGCCGCGGCATCCGCCGCCGCCAGGATGCGTTGCTTGTACTCCGCCGTGAACGTACGCCGCTTCGCGTCGATGACGACCTCCGGATCCGGCCGGGTCGGGCTGACCATGCCGCGCGCGTCCGGTGTGGCTCCCGCGCCACTCCGGTCGGCCTCGCTCCGCTCGGCCTCCCTGCGTTCCGCGGGAGCCACACCGGACGACGACCTCACCACCATCACGTTAGGCTTCACGCTGATCCTTCTTCTCGCCCCGCTCACTAAATCCAGCCAGGAGAATTGTCTCAGCTATGTTGGCACGGAGGGAGCGGCGGCACTGACGGTCGTCCTATAGCGACAAGTGCCTTCGAGACGGCCCGTCTCTCGGCGGCATACGTGTAGATCAGAAGCAGACCGCTTTCTGCGTGGCGTTGGACTGAGCGGTCTGTCGCGGCCTCGCTCTTCATGCGGTCGACTTCGTTCGCTATCTTGAGGATCTCCGTCGGTCTCTCGTGGAGGACGGCAATGAGTGTAGTGGTCGCGCCCTTTGCCACAGGTCCTAAGCGGGCTAGCGCCAGAATGCACTCAATCCTCGCGGCTCCCTGAGCATCGACGAGATTCTTTTCTCCATCTATCCCAAACTCGACAGGGGGTAGATCAGCATCCGACAGTCCAACTCTTCGCGGGGACTTGATTGCAGCCTCAAGGGCGGGCACGGAGACGTCCGCACCAGACGCACCGATCTGTGCCAGCGCCTTCGCAGCCCGGGCTCTCACATCAGGACTAGCGTCGCTCAGATCCGCAGCCCATTCTTGCAGACTCCGTCCCTCGTACGACAGATAGACTTGCCGTTTCTGGAAGATCATCGCGGCGACGGTCACAGCCACGATGATGACGAAACTCGCCACCGCGACCTTCTTGTTGTTCTCGTGGAGGAGCTCTAGAAGGGTACGCGGGGGAGCGCCGCAGTTCGGGCACGCTGCGGCCTTATCAGAGATCTCTCTTCCGCATTCACGACAGTGAATGAGTGCCATTCAATGCCTCCTGCCGAATGTGGGCGGGGAGCGAGCACTGGAGACTAGCCAACAGGCGTCGATCTGTCGGGCAGAATGTAGCATGAGCCTGCCACGGTGGGGACTACTTTCGGACCTGGCCGCCGAATCATTACGGTCATTTCGTCGGCGGGCCATCGACAGCCGGCGAAGAAGGTGAGTGTCCCCTTGTAGACCCGCGGGTAGGCGATTTGGTCGATCTCAACGCCCCGAACTTCGATCTTGATCTCGAGGCCATAGGCTTGGCGTGACCGTGCTTTTCCCTTGTACTCTAGGTCGGACGTTGGGAAGATAGTCGACCTGGAGGCACACGTGGGGAAAAGTAGACGAACGGCTGTTGGGTATATGCGAGGCGGCCGAGCGGATCGGCCTCTCGGTTGAGGCCATCCGCGGATGGCGCCATGCGCCCGATGAAGTGACCCACGATAGCGACCTCCTAGGACTCGTTCGGGACCCTGCGCAGACTACTGGGGCGAGTATCCTACCCCATGGTTGGACATTTCGGACCAATATCTACCGGCTTTCGTGGAACACCAAGATGGCCACTCGGTCCTGGCGGACCTTGCCGCTCAGGCTGGGGGCACTCCCGCAAGCTCCATCCGCTTGTAAAGCGTCCTGTCTGTCTGCCGCCGCGTACTGTCTCAGCCAAGAATGACCCGATCGATCATTCGCGCGAGTTCGGCGGCGTCTAGGGCGCCTCCCGGCTGATCGCGCGTCTCAATCAGAACACGTTCTGAATCAGCCGCGTCGTCCACGGGCCTT
>JAJFTU010000416.1 GCA_021372775.1 bacterium
CCGCGCCGCCCTCGCCCCAGCCGCCGCCCGAAACACCACCGCCCGAACCGCCGAAGGGGCGCTGACCCGCGCGCCCTTCGTCGGTTCGCCGGTCACCGTTCGGGGTGCGCGCCGGTGACGACGTCCGCGCAGTCGGGGCAGATCCCGTGCGTGAGCCGCAACTCCGACTTGTCGGCGAGGATCCGCTCGATGCCGACCCAACGGTCGTCGAGCCGCACCCGCTTGCACCAGGCGCAGACGAGCAGGAACCCCTCGAGGTACCGCACCCGGCGGATCAACCGCAGCGTGACGGCGACGACGAGCGCGGCCAACCCGGCGAGGACGACCGTCTCGATCGCGACCTGCCTGATGCTGAACGGCGGGTCGAGGAGTTCGGTCAGCCAGCAGACGGCGATGGCGAGGAGAAAACCGAGCAGCTCGACGGCGACGATGCCGCGGCGGATCACGTTCTTGCTCCAACGCGTCTCGCGTTCGCGCATCGGCCGCTCCGTCGCGCGCCGGCCGGCCGCGGCGCGCCGCGTGTTTCCGTCGGCGCCGCCGCGCGAACCGCCGCGTCGCCGTTGGGTTAGTCTAGCTGCATGGCGCTCCGTGGCTCGATCGGATCGGGGACGAAAGTGGTCCGTCGTTGGCTGGCGCGGGCGACGCCGTTCGCGGCCGCGCTTGCGGCGGTGGTCGCCGCGGCGACGCCGGCGCGGGCGCTCGATCCTTCCGTGGCGCTGACGCAGTACACCCACCGCGCGTGGCAGCAGCAGGAAGGGCTGCCGCTCGCCACGATCTACGCCATCGCCCAAGACCGCGACGGCTACATCTGGCTCGGCATGGAAGGGCGGATCGCCCGCTTCGACGGGCGGTTCTTCACGTCGTTCGACGGCTCGCCGTCCGCGCCGCTCGGCGCCTCGATCGTCCGCGATCTCGCCGCGGACCCCGACGGCTCGCTCTGGCTCGCCTCCCTGCGGCGCGGTCTGCTTCGTTCGGCGGGCGGAACGCTGGCCCGCGTTCCGGCCGGGGCCGGTCTTCCCGGCGACCGGATCGACTGCGTGCTGCGCGGTCCCGGCGACGCGCTCCTGGCCTGCACCGACGAAGGGCTGGCCGAGCGGGTCGGCGACGGCTTCGTTCTGCACGGGACGCGCGAGGGACTTCCCGCGGGGCCGGTGCGCGCGGCCTGCCGCGCGCGGAGCGGCGTCGTCTGGGTCGCGGGACGCGACTTCGGCCCGCGCTCTTGGGACGGCAAGCGTTTCGACGCGCCCGCGCGTCTCGCGCCGCTCGACAAGACGGTCGTCCACGCCCTCCTCTGCGGCGAGGGAAACGACCTTTGGATCGCGACCGAGGACGGCCTCTTCCGCGACGACGGGACGCGCCTGCAGTCGTGGGGCGAGGCCGACGGCCTGCCGAGCGCCGCGGTCCTCAGCCTCGCCCGCGGCCGCGGCGGCGTCGTCTGGATCGGGACGCGGGACGGCTTCGCGCGCTGGCGCGACGGGCGGATGGAGTCGTATCCGGCGACGCGCGGCCTGACGCACGGCGCGGTCTTCGCGCTCTTCGAGGACGACGAAGGAACGCTCTGGGTCGGGACGAAGAACGGCTTGAACCAGTTCGTGGACGCGCGCGTCGTGCCGTACACGTCGGCGGAGGGGCTGCCGTCGAACGACGCGGGGCCGGTCGCGCAGGCCGCCGACGGCACGATCTGGGTCGGGACGCTGGGCGGGGGCGCGGCGTCGTTCGACGGCCGGCGCTTCCATCCGCTCACGACGCGCGACGGACTGCCGAGCGACCGCGTCCTCGCCCTCGCGGCGATCCCCGACGGGTCGGTCTGGGCGGGGACGGACCGCGGCGCGGCGCGGATCGTCGGACGCCGCGTCGTCGAGACCGCGACCGCGCGCAGCGGCCTGCCCGGCGACCGCGTGCGCGCGATCGCGTTCGACGAATCGGAAGGGCGGCTTTGGGCGGGCACGGACCGCGGGCTCGCTTGGCGTCCGCTGCGCGGCGGCCCGTGGCGCGTCGAAGAGCAAGTGCCGCGCGCGGGAATCCTCGCGCTGTCGGCGACGAAGCAGGGACGGCTCTTCGCGACGCTCGAGGACGCGACCTTCGTCACGCGCCGCGAGGGGACGTTCCGCCTCCACCGCCTCAAGGACCAGAGCGCGCCGCCCGACGCGTTCCTGCTCGACGAAGACCGCACCGTGTGGCTCGGCTCGCCGGGGGGCGGCCTGCGCCGCTACCGCGACGGAGCGACGACGATCTACGGCGTGCAGGACGGCCTCTACGACGACGAGATCTTCAGCATCCTGCCCGACGACCGCGGCAACCTCTGGTTCGCGTCGGGCAAGGGGATCTTCCGCGTCGGCCGCGCCTCGCTCGAGCGGTTCGCCTCCGGCGCGCGGAGCGCGATCGTCAGCGTGCCGTTCGCCGCCGGCGCGGCCCGCTTCCAGTGCCGCGGCGGCGTGCAGCCGGCCGGCCTGCGGGCGCGCGACGGCCGGTTCTGGTTCCCGACGACGACCGGCGTCGTCGTCGTCGATCCGGCGCACGTGCCGCGCGACGCGGCGCCCCCGCGGCCGCGCATCGAGGCGGTGCTGGTCAACGGCGTTCCCGCGCGCGAGGAGGATCTCGCGGCGCTGCGCCCGTGGCTGCGCAACATCGAGATCCAGTTCACGACGATCGCGCTCTCCGATCCGGAATCGGCCCGGCTGCGGTACAAGCTCGAGGGGTACGACCGCGAATGGCGGCCGGCCGGCGCGCGGCGCGCGGTGCAGTACACGAACCTGCCGCCGGGCGCCTATCGCTTCGTCGTCCGCGCCACCGGCGCCGCGGGGGAGGCGGACGCCGCCGAGGCGTCCACGGCGCTGCGCGTGCATCCGTACTTCTACCAGCGGCCGCCGTTCATCGCCGCGGCCGTCGCCGTGCTGGCGCTCGCGACGTGGCTCGTCTACCGCTGGCGGCTGCGCCGGATGGCCGCCGACTTCCGCCTCGTCCTCGCCGAGCGCGGGCGGATCGCGCGCGAGCTCCACGACACGCTGCTGCAGGGGCTCTCCGGCGTGACGATGCAGCTTCACGCGCTGAAGCGGCGGATGCCCGAGGGGGGCGCCGCGGCGTCGCTCGACGGGATCATCGAGGACGCCGCCGCCTGCGCCGGCGAGGCGCGGCGCTCGCTGCAGGAGCTGCGCGGCGAACGGCAGCCGGCGGGCGCGATGGCGGCGAAGCTGCACGCGCTGGCGCGCCGCGTCGTCGGGCAGGCCGACCTCGAGCTGCGGCTCCGCTGCGGCCAAGGGCTTCCCGAGCTCGCGCCGGAAGTGGAGTTCGACCTGCTGCGGATCGCGCAGGAGGCGCTGTCGAACGTCGTGCGCCACGCCGGCGCGTCGTCGGTGGAGGTCGATCTCGACGAGCGCTCGGGCGGCGTCGTCCTGCGCGTCGCGGACGACGGGCGCGGCTTCGATCCGCGCGCCGCGGGGGCGGAGGCCCACTTCGGACTGGTCGGGATGCGGGAGCGCGCCGCGCAGATCGGCGCGAAAATCTCGCTCGCCAGCGCGCCGGGGCACGGCGCGGTCGTCGAAGTTCTCGTGCCGCGCCGGGTCGTGCGCCGCAGGTCTTGGAGCCGGCCGTGACGGAACAGGCGAAGCCCGTGCGGGTTCTCTGCGTGGACGACCACCCGCTCGTGCGGAAGGGGGTGGCCGCGATCCTCGCCGCCGAGCCGGACATGGTCCTCGTGGCCGAGGCGGCCGACGGCGAAAGCGCGCTCGCCGCGTACCGCGAGCACCGGCCGGACGTCGTGCTGATGGACCTGCGCCTTCCCGGCGCGGACGGGATCGAGACGACGGCGCGGATCCGCGCCGAGCATCCCGAAGCGCGCGTGATCGTGCTCACCTCGTATTCGGGGGACCAGGACATCTACCGCGCGCTCGAGGCCGGCGTGCGCGGCTACCTGCTGAAGGAGATGGTCCACACCGACGTCGTCCGCGCGATCCGCGCGGCGATGGCCGGCAAGCGTTTCCTGCCGCCGGAGGTCTCGCAGAAGCTCGGCGAGTTCCTGCCCGACACCGCGCTCACGCCGCGGGAGATCGAAGTGGTGACGCTCGTCGCCAAGGGGCTCGCCAACAAGGAGATCGCCGCGCAGCTCGGCACGTCGGAGGGGACGATCAAGGTCCACGTGCAGAACATCCTGCGGCGACTCGACGCCAGGGACCGCACCCACGCCGTCACGATCGCCGTCCGTCGGGGGATCGTCCACCTCCCGTAGCGACGCCGCGCGCGTCGCCGTCTATGCCGAAAGAGATAGGCCGGCCCCTCCCGAACGGCAGACGCCGCGCAATAGGCCGCGGCGCATCTTTCGGGCATGAGCGAAACCAGCGATTCGACGCCCACCTTTGGCGAGCCGGCGCCGCGCCCGAAGAGCAAGCGGCTGCGCATCGCCCTCACGTTCGCCGCGGCCGCCGCGGCGCTGGCCGGGATCTTCCTGCTCGCGCGGGGCGCGCGGGCCGCCGATCCGGCGCAGGAGGCGCGGACTCCCGGGGCCCAGCGCAAGGCGCCGCCGGTCACCGTCGTCGCCGCGCCGGCGACGAAGGGAGACATCGGCGACTCCGTTCCGGCGCTCGGCACGGTCGCCGCGCTGCAGAACGTGACGGTGCGGACGCGGATCGACGGTCAGCTCGAGCGGGTGTCGTACGTCGAAGGGCAGTTCGTGCGCGCGGGACAGGAGCTGGCGCTGATCGACCCGCGGCCGTACCAGGTCGCGCTCGCGCAGGCCGAAGGCCAGCTGGCGCGCGACCAGGCGCTGCTGCAGAACGCGCTGGTCGATCTCGAGCGCTACCGGCCGATGGCCGCGAAGAAGGCGATCCCCGAGCAGCAGCTCGCCGCGCAGGAGGCGCTCGTCGCGCAGTACCGCGGCACGACCGCGGCCGACAAGGCGTCGGTGGACAGCGCGCGGCTGCAGTTGTCGTACTGCACGATCACCGCGCCGATCTCGGGGCGGGTCGGACTGCGGCCGGTGGACGCGGGGAACATGGTCCACGCCGCGGACGCCGGCGGCGTGGCGGTGATCACGCAGGTCGATCCGATCGCCGTCGTCTTCAACCTTCCCGAGGACAGCCTGCGGCCGGTGCTGGAGCGGGTGCGCTCCGGCGCGGTCCTGCCGGTCGAGGCGCGCGACCGCGCCGACGAGAAGGTGCTGGCGCGGGGGCGCGTGGCGACGGTGGACAACCAGATCGACGCGACGAGCGGCACGGTCAAGGTCAAGGCGCAGTTCGCGAACGCGGACGACGCCCTCTTCCCGAACCAGTTCGTCAACGTCCACGTGCTGGTGAACACCGTGCGCGACGCGGTGCTGCTCCCCGCGGCGGCGATCCAGCGCAACGGCACGGACGCCTTCGTCTACGTCGTCGGCGACGACGGCCGCGCGCAGCGCCGGCCGGTGCAGCTCGGCGTGGCGGAGGCGACGCGCGTCGAGGCGGTCTCGGGCGTCAAGGCTGGCGAAACGGTGGTCGTCGAAGGGTTCGACAAGCTGCAGGACGGCTCCTCGGTCGTCGTGTCGTCCGCCCAGGGCGGAGGCCGCAAGGGCCGCCGGCCGTGAACCCCTCGCGCACGTTCATCCTGCGGCCGGTCGCCACCTCGCTGCTGATGGCGGGGCTGCTGATCGCCGGCCTGCTCGGCTACAAGCAGCTGCCGGTCTCCGCGCTGCCGCAGGTGGACTATCCGACGATCCAGGTGATCACGTTCTATCCCGGCGCGTCGTCGGACGTGATGGCCTCGGGCGTCACGGCGCCGCTGGAGCGGCAGCTCGGCCAGGTCGCCGGGTTGACGCAGATGACCTCGACCAGCTCCGACGGGGCCTCGGTCGTCACGCTGCAGTTCGACCTCGCGCTGAACATCGACATCGCCGAGCAGGAGGTCCAGGCGGCGATCAACGCGGCGGGGACCTACCTGCCGTCCGATCTGCCGAACCCGCCGATCTACAGCAAGACGAACCCCGCCGACTCGCCGGTCCTGACGCTGGCGCTGACCTCGAAGGAGGTTCCGCTGACGCGCGTCGAGGACCTCGCCGACACGCGCCTCGCGCAGAAGATCTCCCAGCTCCCCGGCGTGGGCCTCGTGAGCATCACCGGCGGCCGCAAGCCGGCGGTGCGGATCAACGCCAACCCGACCGCGCTCTCGGCCTACCAGCTCGGCCTCGAGGACGTGCGGACGGCGGTCGCGGCGTCCAACGTGGACCGCCCGAAGGGGAACTTCGACGGGCCGCGCCAGTCGTTCGCGATCGGGGCCAACGACCAGTTGCTCAAGAGCGGCGACTACAAGGACATCGTCGTCGCCTACCGCAAGGGGGCGCCGGTGCGCCTCGGCGACGTCGCCGCGGTCGAGGACTCGTCGGAGACGCTCGACCACGCGGCGTGGATGGACTCGGCGCCGGCCGTGATCGTCAACATCCAGCGCCAGCCGGGCGCCAACATCATCGCCGTCGTGGACCGGATCAAGAAGGTCCTGCCGCAGCTCCGCGCCGCCCTGCCGCCGGCGGTGAGCGTCTCGATCGTCACCGACCGCACGACGACGATCCGCGCCTCGGTCGAGGACGTGCAGTTCGAGATGCTGCTCACCGTCGCGCTGGTCGTGCTGGTGATCTTCTTCTTCCTGCGGACGCTCTCGGCGACGGTCATCCCGAGCGTCGCCGTGCCGCTGTCGCTCGTCGGCACGTTCGGCGTGATGTACCTGCTCGGCTACAGCCTCAACAACCTGACGTTGATGGCGCTGACGATCGCCACCGGCTTCGTCGTAGACGACGCGATCGTGATGATCGAGAACATCGCCCGCTACATCGAGGAGGGGATGTCGCCGCTCGAGGCGGCGCTGCAGGGCTCGGCGCAGATCGGCTTCACGATCGTCTCGCTGACCGTCTCGCTGATCGCGGTGCTGATCCCGCTGCTCTTCATGGGGGACGTCGTCGGGCGGCTCTTCCGCGAGTTCGCCGTGACGCTGGCGGTGACGATCCTCGTCTCCGCCGTCGTCTCGCTGACGCTGACGCCGATGATGTGCGCCAAGCTGCTCAAGCACCGGCCGAAGGAGCGGCAGGGGCGGTTCTACCGCTGGAGCGAGCGGGCCTTCGAGCGGACGATCGCCGCGTACGGCCGCACCCTGCAGTGGGTCCTCGGCCATCAGACGGCGACGCTGATCGTCGCCGCCGCGACGCTGGTCGTCACGATCGCGCTCTACGTCGTCGTGCCGAAGGGGTTCTTCCCGGTGCAGGACACGGGCACGATCCTCGGCATCTCCTCCGCGCCCGGCTCGGTCTCCTTCCCGGCGATGGCCGCGCGGCAGCAGGCGCTGGCCCGCGAGATCCTCAAGGACCCCGCGGTGGCCGGGCTCTCCTCGTTCATCGGCGTGGACGCGGTCAACCCGACCCTCTCCACCGGCCGGATCCAGATCGACCTCAAGCCGCTGGCCGAGCGGAAGATCGGCGCGTCCGACGTCATCCGGCGGCTGCAGCCGCGCCTCGCCGCGGTGCCGGGAATCACCCTCTACATGCAGCCGGTGCAGGACCTGACGGTCGAGAACCGCGTCAGCCGCACGCAGTACCAGTTCAGCCTCGAGGCCCCGGACGCCAAGGAGCTCGACGACGCCGCCACGGCGCTCGTCGCGCGGCTGCGCAAGGAGCCGAAGCTGCGCGACGTCGCCAGCGACCAGCAGAACGACGGCCTGCGCGCGACGCTGGCGATCGACCGCGCGACGGCGGGGCGCCTCGGCGTGACGCCGCAGATGATCGACGACGTGCTGTACGACGCCTTCGGCCAGCGGCAGGTCTCGACGATGTTCACGCAGCTCAACCAGTACCACGTCGTGCTCTCGGTCGCGCCGCAGTTCGGTCGGGACCCGCAGGCCCTCGACCGGCTCTACGTGAAGTCCACGAACGGCGCGGCCGTGCCGTTCAGCGCCTTCGCCCGCGTCGAGACCGGGAGCGCGCCGCTGGCGATCATCCATCAGGGGCAGTTCCCGGCGGTGACCGTGTCGTTCAACCTCGCGCCGGGGGTCTCGCTGGGCGAGGCGGTGGAGACGATCCAGGCGGCGGAGAAGGACGTGGACATGCCGCCGTCGGTGCAGGCGCAGTTCGAGGGCACGGCCCGCGCCTTCCAGGCGTCGCTGACGAACGAGCCGCTGCTGATCCTCGCCGCGCTGCTGACCGTCTACATCGTCCTCGGCGTGCTCTACGAGAGCTACATCCATCCGGTGACGATCCTCTCGACGCTGCCGTCGGCCGGCGTCGGCGCCCTCTGGGCGCTGATGCTCTGCGGCGCCGACTTCAGCGTGATCGCGCTGATCGGCGTCATCCTGCTGATCGGCATCGTCAAGAAGAACGCGATCATGATGATCGACTTCGCGCTCGACGCGCAGCGCAACGGCGGCGCGGCCCCGCGCGACGCGATCTACCAGGCCTGCCTGCTGCGCTTCCGGCCGATCATGATGACGACCTTCGCCGCGCTGCTCGGCGCGGTGCCGCTGGCCCTCGGGACCGGCGTCGGCTCGGAGCTCCGCCGGCCGCTCGGCATCACGATGATCGGCGGCCTGACGATCTGCCAGCTGCTGACGCTCTACACCACGCCCGTGACCTACCTCTGGTTCGACCGCCTCGCCGCGCGCTTCTCGCCGAGGCGGCTCGCGCCGGCGGCCGCGCGGCCGGCGCCGGCGGAATGAGCGGGCGATGAACATCTCGGCCCCGTTCATCAAGCGGCCGGTCGCCACGACGCTCCTCTCCGTGGCGCTGGCGCTCGCCGGCGGAATCGCCTTCCGCCTGCTGCCGGTCGCGCCGCTGCCGCGGGTCGAATTCCCCACGATCTCCGTCGGCGCGGGGCTCCCCGGCGCCGACCCGGAGACGATGGCCTCGTCGGTGGCGACGCCGCTGGAACGGCAGTTCGGCCGCATCGCCGGCCTGACCGAGATGACCTCGACGAGCTCCCTCGGCTCGACGAACATCGTGCTGCAGTTCGACCTGAACCGGGACATCGAGGCCGCGGCGCGCGACGTGCAGGCGGCGATCAACGCCGCCCGCGGGCAACTGCCGGCGAACCTGCCGAGCAACCCGAGCTACCGCAAGGTCAATCCGGCCGACGCGCCGATCATGATCGTCGCCCTGACCTCGGACTCGCTCTCGCCGGGGCAGATCTACGACGCCGCGACCTCCGTGCTGCAGCAGAAGCTCTCGCAGGTCACCGGCGTCGGGCAGGTTTCGGTCGGCGGCGGCTCGCTCCCCGCCGTGCGCGTGGACGTCAACCCGCTGGCCCTCGCCGCGAAGGGGGTGCCGTTCGAGCAGGTCCGCGCGGCGATCGCCGCGACGAACGTCAACAAGCCGAAGGGGCACGTCTGGAACGACCAACAGTCGTGGCGCGTGGACGCCAACGACCAGCTGCGCCGCGCCGCCGACTACCGGCCGATCATCGTCGCCTACAGCGCGGCGCGCGCCCCGGTGCAGCTCAAGGACGTCGCGAACGTCCAGGACTCGGTGGAGAACGTCCTCGCCGCGGGGCTGTTCAACGGCAAGCCGGGCGTGCCGGCGATCATCTTCCGCCAGCCCGGCGCCAACATCATCGAGACCGTGGACCGCGTGCGGGCCGCGCTGCCGCAGCTGCAGGCGCAGCTCCCGCAGTCGATCCGCGTCGAGGTGGCGAGCGACCAGACGACGACGATCCGGGCCTCGATCCACCACGTCGAGGCGACGCTCGTCCTCTCCGTGCTGCTGGTCACGCTCGTCGTCTTCTTCTTCCTGCGCGACCCGCGGGCGACCTTCATCCCGAGCGTCGCCGTGCCGCTCTCGCTCGTCGGCACGTTCGCCGTGATGTACCTGCTCGGCTACAGCCTCGACAACCTGTCGCTGATGGCGCTGACCGTCGCCACGGGGTTCGTCGTGGACGACGCGATCGTCGTCGTCGAGAACGTCGCGCGGCACCTCGAGGACGGGATGGCGCCGCGGGAGGCGGCGCTGCGGGGCGCGCGGGAGATCGGCTTCACCGTGCTGACGATCAGCGTCTCGCTGGTCGCCGTCTTCCTGCCGATCCTGCTGATGGGCGGGATCATCGGCCGGCTGTTCCAGGAGTTCGCGGCGACGCTGGCGATCGCGATCCTGATCTCGCTGATCGTCTCGCTGACGACGACGCCGATGCTCTGCGCGAAGCTGCTGCGCCGCCGCGGCGAACGTCCGCCGGGGCGGGCGAGCCGGACTGGCGCGGGGATCTTCGGCGCGGCGCTGGGCGGCTACGCCCGCAGCCTCAAGTTCGTGCTGCGCCACCGCTTCGCGGTGCTGATGATCACGCTGGCGACGGTCGCGGCGAGCGTGGGGCTCTACATCGCCGCGCCGAAGGGGTTCTTCCCGCAGCAGGACACCGGCCGCCTGACCGGCTCGCTCGTCGGCTCGCAGGACAGCTCGTTCCAGGCGACGAAGCGGCGGATGGACGCGGTGGCGCGGATCGTGATGGCCGACCCGGCGGTGCAGGCGATGGTCGGGTTCAACGGCGGCGGCAGCGCGACCAACACCGGCCGGATGTTCATCACGCTCAAGCCGCAGAGCGAGCGGAAGGACGCCGCGGACCAGGTGATCGCGCGCCTGCGGAAGGCGACCGCGTCGATCCCCGGCGGCACGCTCTACCTCCAGGCGGTGCAGGACGTGCGGGTCGGCGGGCGCTCGGCGAACGCCCAGTACCAGTACACGCTGCGCGGCGACGACGTCCAGACGCTGAACGAGTGGGTGCCGGTGATGCTGCGCGAGGTCAAGCGGATCAAGGGGATCGTGGACGTCAGCACCGACCAGCAGGACGGCGGGCTGCAGGCGCGGGTCGTCGTGGACCGCGAGACCGCGGCGCGGCTCGGGCTGACGCCGCTGGCGATCGACAACGCGCTCTACGACGCCTTCGGCCAGCGGCAGGTCTCGACGATCTACAACACGCTGAACCAGTACCACGTCGTCCTCGAGGCCGACCCGAAGTACTGGCGGAGCCCGGTCACGCTGAGCCAGTTCAGCGTCGCCACGCCGGCCGGCGCGGTCGTGCCGCTCTCCGCGGTCGCCCACTTCGCGCCGCAGACGACGTCGCTCTCGGTCGCCCATCAGGGGCAGTTCCCGGCGGTGACGATCTCGTTCAACCTCGCCCCGGGGCTCGCGCTGGGGCAGGCGGTGGACGCGATCAACGACGCGGCGCGCCGCGTCGGGCTTCCGGCGACGGTGCAGAGCAGCTTCCAGGGGACGGCGCAGGCGTTCCAGCAGTCGCTGGACAACGAGGCGCTGCTGATCCTCGCCGCGCTGCTGACGGTGTACGTCGTCCTCGGCGTCCTCTACGAGAGCTACGTCCATCCGGTGACGATCCTCTCCACGCTGCCGTCCGCCGGCATCGGCGCGCTGCTGGCGCTGCGGATGACGCGGACCGACCTCTCGGTGATCGCGCTGGTGGGGATCCTGCTGCTGATCGGGATCGTGAAGAAGAACGCGATCCTGATGATCGACTTCGCGATCGAGGCGGAGCGCGGCGAGGGGCTGGCGCCGACGGCGGCGATCTACAAGGCCTGCGTGCTGCGCTTCCGCCCGATCATGATGACGACGATGGCCGCGCTGCTCGGCGCGGTGCCGCTCGCCTTCGGCGGCGGCGTCGGCTCCGAACTGCGCCGGCCGCTCGGGATCACGATCGTCGGCGGCCTGATCGCCAGCCAGGCGTTGACCCTCTACACGACCCCCGTCGTCTACCTCTACCTCGAGCGGCTGCGCCTCTTCGCGGCGCGGGCGCGAAGCCGCCGCGCGGCGGGACGCGCCGCGGCGCAGTCGGCGTGAGCGGGGAGGGGCGATGGCGCTGACGATCGTCTACAGCCGCGGCGAACCGCGCGAAGTGCGGCTGATCCTGACCGGCCCGCTCGCGGGAGAAGCGGTCGAGGAGTTCGCGCAGCAGCTCGCGGAGGCGGCGCTCGCCGCGGCGCGGGTCGTCGTCGATCTGGAACGGGTCGGCGCGATCGACCGCGCCGGCGCGCGGTGCCTTTCGCGTCTCGATCCGGAGCGGGTCGCGCTGGTCGGCGCGCGCGCGGCGCTGGCGCGCGCCATCCGCAGGGAGAGCCTGACATGAAGATCGATCCGCGACGGAACCGGCGCGTGGCCGCGCCGTTCGCCGCCCTTCTGCTGCTCGCGGCGGCGGGCTGTTCGCTCGCGCCGCGCTACGTCCGTCCCGACGTCGCCGCGCCGGCCTCGTTCAAGGAGGCGCCGGCGGCGACGGCCCCCGGCTCGCCGGCGTGGAAGGCCGCCGAACCGGCGGAGAACGCGCCGCGCGGCGCGTGGTGGTCGGTCTACGGCGATCCGGACCTCGACGCGCTCGAAGCTCAGGTGGACGTCTCGAGCCAGACGGTCCTCGCCGCGGCGGCGCAGTTCCGGCAGGCGCGCGCGCTCGCCGCGTCGGCCCGCTCCTCGTTGTTCCCGACCGTCGGGATCGCGCCGTCGGCCACCCGACGCTACGGCGCGACCTCCGCGTCGTCGTCGGCGCCGGCGACGACGACCGACACGTTGGCGCTGCCGATCGCGGCGTCGTGGGAGGCGGACGCGTGGGGCGCGCTGCGCAACGGCGCCGACGCCGGCGCGGCGACGGCGCAGGTCGCGGCGGCGCAGGCCGCGGCGGTGCTGCTGCAGGTGCAGGCGGAGGTCGCGCTCGACTACTTCGAGCTGCGGGCGCTCGACGAGCAGCTCGCGGTGCTGCGCGAGACGGTCGAGCGGTACGGCGAGGCGCTGCAGTTGACGAAGGACCGCCTCGAAGGCGGCGTCGCGGCGCAGGAGGACGTGGCGCAGGCGACGACGGTCCTCGAGGCGGCGAAGGCGCAGGAGCTCGACGCGGGCGTCGCGCGGGCGCAGCTCGAGCACGCGCTCGCGGTCCTCGTCGGCAAGGCGCCGGCGGAGTTCTCGCTCGCGCCGGCGAAGCGGACGGTCGCCGTGCCGGCGATTCCGCTCGTCCTGCCGAGCGCGCTGCTCGAGCGTCGCCCCGACGTCGGCGCGGCGGAGCGCCGCGTCGCGGCGGCCAACGCGCAGATCGGCGTGGCGCGCGCGGCCTACTTCCCGGCGATCGCGCTGAGCGGCCAGGCGGGGACGCAGAGCGGCGCCGCGGCCGGCCTGCTCTCGCTCCCGAACCGCGTGTGGTCGCTCGGCGTCTCCGCGGCGACGACGCTGTTCGACGGCGGACGGCGGCGCGCCGGCGTCGAGGAGGCGCGGGCCTCCTACGACCTCGCCGTCGCGAACTACCGCCAGACCGTGCTCGGCGCGTTCCAGGAGGTCGAGGACGACTTGGTCGGCGTGCGGATGCTGGGGGACGAGGCGCTGGCGCAGGAGCGGGCGCTCGCCGCGGCGCGGGAGACGCTCGACCTCTCCAACGTGCGCTACGTCGGCGGCGTGGTGAGCTACCTCGACGTCGTCGGCGCGGAGACGAGCGCGCTGACGCGCGAACTGGCGTTGATCACGACGCGCAGCCGCCGGCTGCAGGCCAGCGTGCAGCTCGTCAAGGCGCTCGGCGGCGGCTGGGACGCCTCGCGGATTCCCGCGCCGCGCGAGGTGCTCTCGACGCAGGGCGACGCCGCGCGGCCCGGTGCGGTGGCGGGCGCCGCGGCGCGCTGAAGCCGGCGTCCGGCGTCCGGGCGCGACGGCGCGCGGAAGCCCGCGTCCGGCGTCTCGTCGCCGCTACTTGCGGAAGACCTTCTCGTACAGTTCGCGGTTGTCGATCGGCGTGAGCGACTCGTCGCGCTTCGGGCTCGCGCCGTCGAAGTTGGGGTAGTCGAACGGCGCCCCGGACCAGGTCTCGCCGGTGTAGGTGTTGCGCGTGCCCCAGGCGTCGGTGTGGTAGACCGCGCCCCCCTCGACGTTCGAGATCCAGTCGGCCTCGCCGCGGATGTAGTTCGTGCGCTGGTAGTCGATGTAGTCTTGGCTC
>JAJFTU010000417.1 GCA_021372775.1 bacterium
GATCCCGATCGTCGCGGTCGCCTGCTGCTCGTGGTCGGGCATCGCGTTCCTCCGCGGAACCGTCAGCGGCCGCGCGCCGCCTCGATGAACGCGGCGACCTTCCCGAGCGCGTCGGCGAGCGAGGGCGACTCGAAGAGAAGCGGCTGGTAGGTGGTGATCGGGTTCGGCGTTTCCGCCGCGACGGCGGCGTCGAACGGGCGGACCTCCGCCGCGCCGGAAAGGGCGCGCGCCAGTTCGCCGTAGCTCGAGAGGAGCCCGGCGCCGTAGGCGCGCCGTTGGCCGTTCTGCCGCACGAGGCCGAACTCCAGCGTGTACCAGTAGAGCCGCGCGACCCGTTCGGTCAGCGCGTCGTCGGCGCCGAACGCCGCCGCGCCGATCCGCTCGGTGAGGTCCGCGTACTCGGAGACGGCGAGCATCGGCGCGTGGCCGAGCAGCTCGTGGCAGAGATCCGGCTCCGGCGTGTAGTGGGGCGCCGAGTGATGGCGCAAATACTGCGTGGCGGGGAAGACGCGCCGCGCGAGCGCGCCGAGGAAGTCCCGCGCCTCGACGAGCCCCGCGGCGGGAACGACGCGGAAGCCGGTCGTCCTCCGCAGGCGCGCGTCCACGTCGGCGAGCTGCGGAATCTCGTCGGGGCCGAACTCGAACGAGCGCAGGACGTCGTTGTATTCGCGGCAGGCGTGCGTGGGATAGAGCTCGGACAGATGGCGGAAGACGGCCCCCCACGTCGCCGTCTCGGTGGCGGTGTAGGCGATGCGCGGCGGGGCGTCGCCGGGGCGGTGGGCGAGCGCGGCGGCGGCGATTTCGTCCCGCCGGCGGCGATACGCCGGATCGTTGAAGCCGGGATGGTCGGCTTCGAGCCGGACGGCGCTGGTCTTCATCGGCTTCCTCGCGCGCCTGAAATATCCCGAGGCGGCGCGAGGCGGGCAACGACTTTCGTCCTTCGCCCGGGCGCCGGTCAGGGCGCGAAGATCATCGCCGCGACGCGCTCCAGCCCGGCGGCGTCGGCCGGGCCGAAGGCGTCCTCGCGCTCGGAGTCGACGTCGAGCACGGCGCGGAGGACGCCGGCCGGGTCGCGGACCGGGACGACGATCTCGCTCTTGGAGCGGGCGTCGCACGCGATGTGGCCGGGGAAGGCGTGGACGTCCGGGACGAGGACGGTTTCGCCGCGCGTCGCCGCCGCCCAGCAGACCCCCTTGCCGCGCTCCAGGACTTGGCAGGCGAGCGCGCCTTGGTACGGCCCGACGACCAGGTCGTCCTCGAGCAGGCGGTAGAAGCCGGTCCAGAAGAAGTGGTTGTTCTTGTGGTGGAGCACCGCGGCCGCCGTCGCCATCCGCGCGATCGGGTCGGCGGTCTTCGTGAAGAGCGGCGCCAGTTGCGCGGCGATCCGCGCGTAGCGGTCGGCGAGACGGGCCTGGTCGGCGGCGGGCATTGGGTCCTCCGGCGGAGACGAAAACGCCCCGGCCCGTACGATGCCACGGACCGGGGCGCAGGGCACGCCGAGGGCGCGCGTCACTTCATGCGGACGCGGTCTCCCGCCTGGAAGCCCGAACCGGACGCGACGCCGGGCGCTTCGAAAAACTACCGACCGTGGCCAACCAGCCCGAAGACCGTCTGCCCCAAGACCGCCTTGCCGCAACGCATGGCGCGCGCGGCGTCATCCGA
Source organism: bacterium (assembly GCA_021372775.1). Classification (NCBI taxonomy): domain Bacteria; species bacterium. Next base: position 1,663 of record JAJFTU010000417.1, read on the forward strand.
TCGGTCGGCGAGGCCACTCGCCGAATGCGACGATCTGGCCCGCTACCGGTCACGTGACCGGACAGGTGTCTCACCAGTTCAGCTTTGGCACGACACGGTCCGCCGCCGGCTGCTGACCGTCGACGTCGAGCCGCGCCACTGAACCCGGGCCGA
>JAJFTU010000418.1 GCA_021372775.1 bacterium
GTCCGTCGGCTCAGAGATCCAGCAGGACCCGCGCCGTCCACCCGTCCCGGTCCTCGGAGACGAGCAGCTCGTGGTAGGTGACCGCCTTGACCTCGGTCTTGAAGCCGTGCCGCGCCGGATCGAGCGGCACGCCGCGGGCGACCGCCGCGACCGACGCCGCCCCGAGCGACGTCACTTCGACCTCCGCGACGGCCAGCCCCTCCGTCGCCGCGAGCGAGAGCAGCTCGCCGAGGAAGGCAACGAGCAGCGTCTCGCCGTCCCCGGCCGCGGCCTCGATCCGCAGCGCGCGCGTCCCGGCGCCGGCCGCGAGGTCGGCCGCCGCCCGCTCGACGTCGAACGCGACGTCGGAGAGGGCGAGCGCCGCGCGCTCGAAGAGGAGCGCGCGGTCCGGCGCGCGGACGAGCAGCCCGACGTCCGCCGTGTGCTCGAGCAGTTCGTAGGCCGGACGGCCGCGGGTCAACGGCCGCCCCGCGGCCGATGGCGTCCCGGACGCCCCGCGCCCTTCTTCGCTCCCTGCGGCCCCGTCTTCGCCGGGCCCGGCGCCATCTTCGCAGCGCCCGTCCCGGTCTTCGCCGCGCTCGGCCGCTTCGTCGCCGTCCGCGGCCCCGTCTTCGGGGCCGGCGCCTTCGTCGCCGCCGCGCCCTTCGCGCCGCGGCCGCGCCCCTCCCCGCCCGTCTTGCGCGCCGCCGCCTTGCGCCCGCCGCGCCGCGCGCCGCGCGGGCCGGCGGCGATCGTCGGCGTCACCGGCGCGAAGTCGATCATGTGCGCCAGCGCGTCCACGCGGTCCACCCGGACGTCGATCTCCATCCCGAGGCGGAAGACCCGCCCCGTCTCCGCGCCGCGCAGCACGAGCTTCTTCGGGTCGAAGCGGAACTCCTCGTCGCCGAGGCGCGAGACGTGGAGCAGCCCTTCGACGGCCGGCTCGGCCAAGGCGACCATCACGCCGTACGCCGCGACCTCGACGATCCGCCCCTTGAACTCGTCCCCCAGCCGGTCGGCCATGAACGAGGCGATCTTCCAGGCCACCGCCTCGCGCTCCGCCGACTCCGCCTCGCGCTCGAGCCGCGAGCACTCGCGGGCCAGCTCCGGCATCCGCGCCGCGCGGTCCTCGCGCTCCCCCGGCGTCTCCGGCGTCTTCTCCAGCAGCCGGCGCAGCGAGCGGTGGGCGACGAGGTCGGGGTAGCGGCGGATCGGCGAGGTGAAGTGGAGGTAGCGGCGCAGGGCGAGGCCGAAGTGGCCGAGGCACTCCTCGTCGTAGCGCGCGAGGGCCATCGCCCGCAGCGCGAGCCGCACCACGAACGGCTCCTCGGGCCGTCCCTTGGCCCGCTCGACGACCTCGGCGAAGTGCCGCGGCTCGATCTCCGTGTACGGCGCGGGGAGCGAGTAGCCGAGGGCGTCGAGGGCCAGCGCGGCCCGCTCGACGCGCGGCGGGTCGGGGCGCTCGTGGGCGCGGTAGAGGGTCGGGACCTCCGCGCGGACGAGGAGATCGGCCACCGCCTCGTTCGCGGCGAGCATGAACTCCTCGACCATCCGGTGGGCGAGGTTGCGGGGGCGCGAAACGATGTCGGTCGTGGCCCCGGTGAGGTCGAGCAGGATCTGCGGCTCGGGAAGGTCGAAGTCCACCGCCCCGCGGGCGCGGCGCCGGTCGGCGAGCAGGCCGGCCAGCTCCGCCGCGGCGTCGAGCATCGGCAGCAGGCCGGGGCGGAAGGCGCGGGCCGCGGGGTCGCGCTCCTCGACGATCCGCGCGACCTCGGTGTAGGTCAGGCGCGCCTTGGAGCGGATGATCCCGCGGTGGAAGCGGGCCGCGACGACGGCGCCGGCCTCGTCGTAGTCGATCGTCGTTCCCTGCGTCAGGCGCGGCTCGTCGGGCCGCAGCGAGCAGAGGCCGTTGGAGAGCTGCTCGGGGAGCATCGGCAGGCAGCGGCCGGGGAAGTAGACGCTCGTGCCGCGGCGCAGCGCCTCGCGGTCGAGCGCCCCGTCCTCGGCCACGAAGTGCGCCACGTCGGCGATGTGCACGTGGAGGCGGAAGCCGCCGCCGGGGCGCCGCTGGACGCAGATCGCGTCGTCGAAGTCCTTCGCGCTCTCGCCGTCGATCGTGACGACGTCGTCCCCCGTGAAGTCCTCGCGCCCCTCGCGCGGCCAGGCCTTCGGGTCGGTCGGCAGGGCGTCGGCCTCGGCGAGCGTCTCGTCGGGGAAGGCCAGCGGGAAGCCGTACTTGCGGATCAGGACCTCGACGTCCACGCCGGGCTCGTCGGGGCGGCCGAGCCGCTCGACGACCCGCCCCTTGGCGGCGTGCTGTTCGTCGGGGAAGACCTCGAGGGAGAGGCTGACGATCTCGCCGCTCTTGGCCTCGGCGGTGTCGCCGCGGCGGACGACGATCTCGAAGCCGAACCCCTTGTCGAGCGGCTCGACGATCCCGCCGCCGGAGGCGGTCTCGTAGAAGACGCCGGAGACGCGCGAGCTGGCGCGTTCGACGACGCGGACGATCCGCCCCTCGCGCTTCCCGTCGGCGCGCCGCGCGATCTCGCGGGCCGCCACGACGTCGCCGTGCAGGGCCGAGCCCTGCGCGCCGATGCGGATGAACAGGTCGTCGGAGCCGTCGTCCGGATTGACGAAGCCGAAGCCGGCGCGGTGCCGCGCGAAGCGCCCGACGACGTCGCCGAGGGCGCTCTTGGCGCCGAAGCGGCGGCCGCGCATCTCCACGAGGTCGCCGGACTGCACGAGCCGGCGGACGATGCGGCGCAGGAACGGCCGCTCGGCGGGGCCCATGCCCAGCGCCGCGGCCAGTTCCCGCACGGTCTGCGGCTGTTCCGACAGCCGCCCGAGGATTTCCTTTTCGTCTATTGTCATGCGGCCATCATGCCCTACAGCCCGCCGCGGTGGTATCGCCGGCGGCGGAAACGGGCGCGGCGCCGGGCCCGGCGGGCCGACGAACGCGCCGCGGAGTTGACGGCGCCCCCTCCCTGCTTTACTATCCCGCGTCGCCGCTGCCGGGGTGGCGGAATTGGCAGACGCGCATGGTTCAGGTCCATGTGTCCGCAAGGACGTGCGAGTTCGAGTCTCGCCCTCGGCACCATAACTTAGCGGCAAGAAAGCCCAGCCCTCGCGGCTGGGTTTTTCGTTTTCCGGCGACAATTGGCCTTCGCCGGGAGACGCGCGTCGGCGGCCCGCGCCGACGCTGGAGGAGGAGCGCGCATGAACATCGACTTCCCGCCGTTCAATCCGGCCGAGGAGTCCGCGACCGCGCTCTTCCAAGGGCTTTGGCAGCTTTCGACGCCGCTTGCGATCCTCGGCGTCGTCGTCTTGATCCGGGCCTTGGCGCGGCGACGGATCACCCGCCGAACGGCCGGCGTCGCGCGCTACGCGCTGACGGTGAGCGCCTTCGCGTTTCTGGCGTTCCTCGTCGCCCTTGCCCTCGGCGGCGTCTTGGCGGAACCCGACTGGCCCTCGGTGCTCGTCTTGATCTTGGGCCCCTCCGCCGTCTCCGCCGCGCTGTGGTTCGCCGTCCTCCGGGTGCGGCGCGCCGACGAGTCCGCGCCGTCGCTGCGCGACTCCTGATTCGAGCCGCCGGCGGAGAACACCGCGCACGGCAGGCGCGGAAGTGTCTTGAGCGCGGCGACGATCGTCGGGACGCGCCGGCGGCCCCTACCGCTCGACGGCCACGAACGTCTTCTCGAGGTGGAGCTTCTTGCCGGAGACGAGATCCTCGATGTCCGCGATCATCGTGTAGCGGCCGAGCGGGTCGCCGGGGTCCAGGACGAAGGCCATGCCGCCGACGCTCAGCTGAAGCTGGTTCTTGCGCAGGGCCGGCTTGCCCGACCACAGTTCGCCCCGGTCGCCGTCGCCGTAGGACGAGCCGTCCGGCTTGAACAGCTTGAACGTCACCACGGCGTTGCAGTTCCCGCGCGCGTCGGCCGCGCAGCCGGTGAACACGATGAAGCCGACGAGCCGCTTCCCGCGCGCCACCGTCTCCGCCGCCGGAACCGGCGCCGCGGCGCCGGCCCGCTCCCACGCCGCGAGGAACTCCTCCGGCCTGTCGGTGAACACGAGCATCGCGCCGAAATCGCCGGCGCTCTTCCGCGACG
>JAJFTU010000419.1 GCA_021372775.1 bacterium
GGAACGCCCGCCGCGGGATCGCCGCGCCGCAGCGCGTCCCGCATCGTTTCGTCTTCCCGCCGCGGTCGTTTCATTCCACCTCCTCCGCCGCCAGAAGGCGCCGCAGCTCCCGCCGCGCCGCGGCCAAGTGCCAGCGCACCGTCGGGCGCGCCAACCCGAGCAGCCGCGCGATCTCCGGCACGTCCCGCTCCTCGAGTTCGTGCAGCACGACGACCGCGCGCCGTCGCGCGGGCAGCCGCGCGAGGGCCGCCGCGACCGCCTGCTTCGCCGCGGCGCGCTCCGCCGGATCGGGCGCGGCGGGCGGCGGGTCGGGAACGAAACGGGCGCGGACCTGCGCGCGACGCCTTCGGTCGCGGCAGACGTTCACGAGCACCCGCACCAGCCAGGCCTCGGCCTCGTCCGTCGGCCGCGGGAGGCCGCGCCCCGCGCGCGCCGCGCGCAGGAACGTCTCCTGCAGCGCGTCCTTGGCCTCTTCGCGGTCGAAGAGCAGCCTCAGCGCGAGCAGGAAGAGCCGCCGGTGGTGGGCGTCGAACGCCGCGGCGAGACGACGGCCGTCGTCCTCGACCGCCGCCGCCGGTCCCGCCTGTTCGATCGTTCCGTCCACATAGAGAAGAACGCGCGGGGGGGGCGAAGTGTTGGGTGGTTCATTCGAAGTCGTCGGCGTCCTTGAACGGGCGGTCCGGATCGTCGAAGTCCGGGCGGTAGTAGTCCGCGGCGCGTTCGTCGAACGGCTGGACCCAGCCGTTCTCGAAGCCGAGCTCGTCGAGCCAGTCGAGGACCTCGTCGTACTCGCGGCGGCGGATCGGCCGCTGCATCAACGGATAGCGCTCGCCGCCGACCTCGTTGGCGGGGAAGTACTGGCTCATCACGGAGAGGGCGACGCGCGGCCCGAGCTCGGCGCGGATCCACTCCAGCGTGCCGCGCAGGCCGGCCTGGTCGTTGGGGAGGATCAGCAGCCGGATGATCAGGCCGCGGCGCGCGAGGCCGCGTTCGTCGAGGACCAGCTCGTCCCCGACCTGGCGATGCATCTCCTTGATCGCGGCGCGGGCGCGCGCGACGTAGTCGGGCGCCTTGGACAGCTCGAGCCCCGCCGCCTCGTCGGAGTACTTGAGGTCGGGCAAATAGACGTCGATCGCGCCGTCGAGCAGCCGCAGCGTCTCGAGCGCGTCGTAGCCGTTGGTGTTGTAGATCAGCGGCAGCGCGAGGCCGCGCCCCGCGGCGACGTCCACCGCCCGCGCGATCTGCGGCGCGACGTGGCTCGGCGAGACGAAGCCGATGTTGTGGCACCCCTCCGCCTGCAGCTCGAGCATGATCGACGCCAGCCGCGCCGCGTCCACCTCGCGCGGGTCGCCCGGCGCCGGCCGCGGCCCTTGGCTGATCTGCGCGTTCTGGCAATGGACGCAGTGCAGGTTGCAGCGGCCGAAGAAGATGTTCCCCGCCCCGCGCGCCTCGCCGCGCGGCAGGTGCGTGCCCGACAGGACCGGCTCCTCGCCGAAGTGCGG
>JAJFTU010000420.1 GCA_021372775.1 bacterium
ATGCCGAAAGGCAAGCGGGTGCGATGTCCACGTCGGGAGGCAGGCGCGGTGGTCCCTTGGGCTCTCCGACGTGCGTCGGGGCGCGCCAGCCTCCCCTACGGAGACGCAGGTCGCCGCGACGTGCCGTGGTCACGCAGGTCGCCGCGACGTATCGCGGTCACGCAGGTCGCGCCGACGTGCCGTGATTACGCGGGTCGCCGCGACGTGCCGTGATTGCGCAGGTCGCCGCGACGTGCCGTGATTACGCAGATCGCCGCGACGTGCCGCGGTCACGCAGGTCGCGCCGACGTGCCGCGATTACGCAGATCGCCGCGGCGTGCCGTGGTCGCGCGGATCGCCGCGACGTGTCGCGGGTCGCGCGGATCGCGCCGACGTGCCGTGGTCGCGCGGGTCGCCGCGGCGAGTCGCGGTCACGCAGGTCGCGGCGACGTGCCGCGGTCACGCAGGTCGCCGCGGCGTGTCATGGTTACGCGGATTGCCGCGGCGTGTCGTCGTTACGGGGATCGCGCCGACGTGCCGTGGTCGCGCGGATCGCCGCGGCGAGTCGCGGTCGCGCAGGTCGCCGCGCCGGGCCGTGGTCACGCAGGTCGCCGCGACGAACCGCGATGACGCGGTGCGTTCCAACGCCCCCCGCCGCACGACGCGCGTCAGGGCTTCCAGCCGAGGTTGAAGCCGGCGTCCTCGATCCCCGCGGCGTGCTTGGTCGGCGCGAGCGGCGCGTCGGCGTTCACGACCACCGCCAGCTCGTCGGTGCGGTGCGCGGCGATCGACGCCTCGTAGCGGCCGGGGAACGGCCCGTGCGGAATCCCCGCCGGGTGGAGCGTGAGCGAGCCCTCCGCCGCGGCCTCGCCGGACGCCGCCGCGCCGGCGACGTGGAACGTCAGCTCGTCGCAGTCGGGCGAGGAGTGCGGGCAGGAGCAGGAGATCGCCGACTCGTGGAAGTCGGTCGCGCGCGGCACGAGGGAGCAGACGACGAAGCCGCCGCCGGCGAAGGTCGCGTGCGTCGTCGTCGGCAGGTGGACGAGGCCGGTCTTGGGCTGGAAGGCGCGGATCGGGAAGGTGAAAGGCCAGACCTGCCCGTCCCAGCCGTGGACGTCGAAGATGTCGTACGGCAGCTCCATCGCCGTGAGCCGGCCGGCGCGCTTCACCAGCAGCCGCCGCGGCGCGTGGAGCGAGGCCGGGCCGCGGTCCGGCCAGACCGGGGCGCCGAAGTCGCGGTGCGTGTACGGCGCGTCGATCCGCAGCTGCCCGACCTCCGTGCGGTAGCGCGCGGGCAGGTCGATGAAGCGGCGCCCCTCGAGGAGCAGCAGGAACGTCTTCCCCTTGAGGCGCCAGCGGTGCGGCAGTCCGCGCGGCACGAAGACGTAGTCCTCCATCTTGAACGGCAGCGAGCCGAGCGGCGTCTCGAGGCGCCCCAGTCCCGCTTCGACGAACGCCAGCTCGTCCCCGTCGGCGTTCTCGACGAGCGTCTCGTCGTCGCGGTCGGCCTGGACGGCGTAGACCCCGAGGGCGTCGTTGGCGAGGAGCAGCCGGCGGCCGAGGAACGGCGCGCCCCCCGGCGCGAGGTCCGCGGCGCGGAAGTGGCGCGGCCGCAGCGCGGTCGGCGGCTCCGGCGGCGCGTCGCCGGGGAACGGGCCGAGATCCTCCGCCGCGCCGACCCAGTGCGG
>JAJFTU010000421.1 GCA_021372775.1 bacterium
CGGACGAAAGGAGGACGCGGCGCGCTTCGCGGCGTCGCGCGACGAGTTCGGCGCGGACGTCGTCGCGGCGATCGAGCGGACGATCCGCGACCACGGGATCGACAACCTGCCGGGCTGCGCGGAGAAGGGGGACTTCGACGCGACCTCCTCCACCGCGCTGCTCGAGCCGGGCGGGCTGCGCCTGCGGCTGCCGGCGCGCGCGACGCGGCGCACGTTCGAGCGCTACGCGGAGGAGATCCGCGCGCGGGCGGCGGGCGCGTGGGATCTCTACACGCCGTACGAGTGGCGTTCGGTCGGCGCGATGGTGCGGTTGGGGATGAAGCGCGAGGCGCTGGAGACGGCGGCGTTCCTGATGGACGGGCGGCGTCCGGCGGCGTGGGGGCAGTGGGCCGAGGTGGTGCGGCGCGATCCGCGGAAGGCGGGCTTCGTGGGGGACATGCCGCACGCCTGGGTCGGGTCGGACTTCATGCGCGCGGCGCTCGACCTGTTCGCCTACGAGCGGGAGGACGGGGCGCTGGTGGTCGCGGCGGGCCTGCCGGAGTCGTGGGCGCGCGCCGCGGGGGGCGCCGGGATCCGCGGGCTGTTCGTGCCGGGCGGGCGGCTGTCGTTCGCGGCGAGCGCGAAGAGCGCGCCCGCGGAGGCGGCGTGCGCGGGCGAGACGTGCGAAGACGAGGCGCGCGTGCGGATCGAGGCGGGACTGACGCCGCCGGCCGCGGGCCTCGTGGTTCATTCGCCGATCGACGGCCGGCCTCTGCGCGCGTTCGTGGACGGCCGCGAGGCGCCGCTCGACGCGGACGGCGCGGTCGCGGTGCGCGCGGTTCCCGCGGAGGTCGTCTTCGTTCACGCGGCGCGCTGAGGTTCCGCGCGGGTTCCGCGTCGGGTCGGGGTGATCGGGACCGGATCCCGCGCGACGTCGCGTCGCACCGCCCGCCACGATGGGGGGGCGTGTAGGGGCGGCTGGCGCGTCCCGATCGTCGCGTCCCCGCGAGAGACTCCACCGCGCCTGCCGCCCGACGTGATTCACGCGCAACGTTGCCTTTCGTCGTGAAAGGCAGGATTCCGCGTGAATCACGTCGGGCGGCAGGCGCGGAGGGGCGCCGCTGTTCCGACGGTCATCGGAGCGCGCCAGCCGCCCCTACCCGCCCGACGTGATTCACGCGCAACGTCGCCTTTCGTCGTGAAAGGCAGGATTGCGCGGGAATCGAGTCGGGCGGCGGGCGCGGCGGGGGCGCCGTTATTGCGACGTTGATCGGCGCGCGCCGGCCGCGGCGAGCGTCAGCGAAGACAGGCGCCGCGGGTGCGGATCACGTCGGCGTAGAAGCGGGCGCTCGCCTTCGGCGTGCGGGCGAGCGTCGAGAAGTCCACGTGCACGAGGCCGAAGCGCTTCGTGCGGCCCTCCGCCCACTCGAGGTTGTCGAGCAGCGACCACGCGAAGTAGCCGCGCACGTCGGCCCCGCGGTCCATCGCCCGCCGCGTCGCGAGAAGGTGCTCGCGGAAGTAGGCGACGCGCAGCGGGTCGTCGAGCCCCATCTCCGCCGTCGGCGGGTCGTAGAACGCCGCGCCGTTCTCCGTGACGTAGAGCGGCGTCCCGCCGAGACGGTGCAGCCAAAGCAGCGTCTCCTCGAGCCCCTGCGGGTAGACCTCCCAGCCGAGCTCGGTGCGCGGGCGCGCGGTCTGCGGGACCGACGACGCGCGGCAGGGCCACGCCGCGTCGTCGCGGCGCGTCACGGCGCGCGTGTAGTAGTTGAGCCCGAGGTGGTCCAGCGGCTGGCGGATCAGCGCCATGTCGTCCGCGCCGTGCTCCGGCCAGGCCTCGCCGAAGATCTCCGCCATCTCCTCCGGATAGCGCCCGAGGAACACCGGCTCGACGTACTGGCGGTTCATGTAGGCGTCGGCGCGCCGCGCGGCGGCGACGTCGTCCTCGCGGTCCGAGGCCGGCGTCTTCGGCTCGATGTTCACGACGAGCCCGACGTTGCGGCAGCCGTCGGCGCGCAGCGCGAGCGTGGCGGCGCCGTGCGCGCGGAGCAGGTTGTGCGCGGCGATCGGCGCTTCGTGCAGGCAGCGGTGCCCCGGCGCGTGCACGCCGAAGAGGTAGCCGGCGTCGGCCGCGACCCACGGCTCGTTGAGCGTCGTCCAGAGCGCCACGCGGTCGCCGAGCGCGCGGTGCACGACGCGCGCGTAGTCGGCGAACCACTGCGCGACGTCGCGGTTGAGCCAGCCGCCGCGGTCGTCGAGCGCCGCGGGGAGGTCCCAGTGGTAGAGCGTCAGCGCGGGGGCGATCCCCGCGTCGAGCAGCGCGTCCACGAGGCGGCGATAGAAGTCGAGCCCCTTCTCGTTGACCGCGCCGGTTCCCTGCGGCAGGACGCGTCCCCAGGCGACGCTGAAGCGGTAGGCCGTCAGCCCGAGCGAGCGCATCAGCGCGACGTCCTCGGCGAAGCGGCGGTAGTGGTCGCAGGCGACGTCGCCGTCGGCGCCGTCGGCGATCCGGCCGGG
>JAJFTU010000422.1 GCA_021372775.1 bacterium
TTCGTAGTCGTCGAGGTTGTTGGTCTGCTTGGCCGCGACGGCGAGCAGCGCGGCCGTCAGCGCGTCGTCCCGCGTCGCGCCGATGAGCGGGCTCCGATAGGCGAGCGCCTTGTACGCGAGGTCGGACCGGCCTTGGAGCGACCGGAGCCGCGCCTCGCCGTCGGCCCGCTCCTTCGCCGGAAGCCCGGCGAGCGCGGCCTCCGCCTCCCGCAGCCGCCCCTCGTCCAGATCGAGGCGGAGCAACTCGATCCGCGCGCGCGCGTCGAGATCGGACCGCAGCCGCTTCGCCGCGCGGCGTTCGTTCGCGGTCGCCGGTCCGTCCGTCGGGATGTCCGCCTCGAGCGCCGCCGCGTAGAGCCGCCGCGCTTCGGCGTTCTCGCCGCGGTCCGCCGCGAGGCCCGCCGCGGCCGCGAGCGCCGGCTTGCGGTCGTCCTTCATGTTCCGGAACAGGGCGCAGACCGAGCTGTCCGGATCGAAGATCACCTGTTCCGGCCGGGCGTCGAGCGTCGCCGAGAACTCCGTCCTCGCGCCGCGCAGCAGCACCTTCCCCGGCACGGAGCGGAGCTCGCCGCGGTCGTCGCGCGTCTCGACGACGATCGGCACGAAGAGCGAGAAGGAAGTGTCCATCCGCCGGTCGAGCTTGACGCGCGCCACGTCGAAGGCGCCGCCCGCCGTGCGCCGCACGGCCAGGCGCGGCGTCGCCGGCGGCGCCGCCTCCGCCGCGCCGGAGACGATCCACTTGCCGTCCGCGGCCCGCCGGACCTCGTAGTCGTAGAAGACCTCCGGCAGGCCGACGCCGTCGATCAACGGCCGCGCCAGCGGTCCGAGGTCCGTTCCCGCGGCGACGCCGCACTGCGCGAGGAACTCCTCCGTCGAGACGGCGCGCCCCGCGTTCTTCGTCGCCACGGTCGAGAGCGCGGCGAGGAACGACGCGTCGTCGGGGAACGCGGCGGCGAGCGAGCCGAGCACCAGCGCGCCCTTCGCCTCGCGGATCATCTGCTGCATCGGAATGGCCCACGCGCCGCCTTCGTCGAAGCTCGTCGGCGCGCTTCGCCCGACGGCGAGCGCGCCGTGTTCGCCCAGCGGCCGCGCGCCGCCGAAGGGAGCCGCCGCGAGATCGACCTTCCACTTGCGCTGGACGCCGCGGAAGGAGAGAGGCTCGGCGCCGTCGGGCCAGGATGGACTCGGAGAAACGGCGGCGAGCGGCTGACGGCCCATCCGCACGACGTCGTCCCGCAGGGAGATCCCGGGCTGCGCCCGCATCGGCGCCAGCGCCGCGTACGCCGACAGCGCCTCGCCGAGCCACTCGTCGCGCGGTCCGGCGAAGTCCACGATCTCCCCCCACCACTGCCGCGCGATCTCCCGCGAGACGGCGGCGTTCGTCGAGAGCACCGTCAGACCGAGGCAACCGCGCGGGCCGCGCAGAGTCCGCGGCGAGACGAAGTCGGGCCTGTACCCGGGGCGGAGAGAGTCGTTCGGATCGCCGAGGGCGTCGTTCCCCGCGAGCGAGGAGACGACGGTCAGTTCGTCGAGCGGGTACGGGGCGATTGTCTTCTCGTAGTAGGCGACGGCGGACGCCGCCGCGTCGAGCATCCCGCCGCGCCGGTCGCCGAGAAGGACGTCGCTGCGCGCGTCGAGAGCCAACCGCACCGTCACGTGTCCGACCGTCTTCTCCAGCGTCCTGAACGCCCCGACCTCGAAGTCGAAGCGGCGCGACGGCCGCGTCGTCTCCCGCCGTTCCCACGCGAGACCGTCCGCGCCGACGCCTCCGGCCGCGCGGCGCCCGCCGGCGACGACCGCGAGCGACTTCGGGTAGCGGAACGTCACGTCGAACGTCGGGCGGTCCTCGGCCTGCGTCGGATACCAGAGCGCCGCGCGGCGCGCGAACGCGAGACCGGAGACGCGGTCGAAGACGTTGCCGGCGTACTCGATCTCGAGCTCGACCGCGGCGCCGGCGGCCGGCGCTTCGAGAAGGACGACGAGCGCCGCACCGTACTTCTGCCGGAAGAAGACGTCGCGCCCCGCGGCGCGCACGGACTTGATCCGCAGAGCGTCGGCGAGCGCGAACCGCGCCGCGCGGCGTCCCTCGCCGAGCGGCTCGAGCGAGAGGCGGCCCTTCGTCGTCATCGTTCCGGAGTAGGGATCGAGCGTCGCGTCGAGCGCGCACCGCGTGACCGCGAAGCCGCGGACGCCGGCCGTCTCCTTCCCGTCGGGGCCGCGCAGCGACGCCGAAACCCAGACGTCGTCGGCCCCGGCGAAGTCGAGCGCGACGTGGTCCGGCAGCCGCTTGAGCCGCCGTTCCTGCTGGTAGTAGTCCTCGATCTCGCGCAGCGGCTTCGCTTCGTTCTTGGTCTGGACCCACTGTCCCAGCGAAACCTGCTCGCGCGCCGTCGGATCGATCCGCAGATGGAAGTCGTTCAGCGTCGCGCCGTGCATCGCCAGCACCGTCGCCGCGAGGCCGCCGCGCGGCTCGACCAGCGCCGCGAGCATCAACGTCTCGACGCCGACGTGCTTCCGGTCGAGTCCGCCGTTCCACGCCGCGTAGACGTCCCGAACTTCCTTCGAGCGCGCCGCGTCTACGGCCGCCGCCGGAAGCGCCGCGAGCGCCGCCGGGATCTCCGTCCCCGCCGTCTCGATCACCGCGCTCGTCACCGGCTCGTCGAGCGTCTCGCCGCCGGTGTAGAGCGCCAACTGCCGCCGCTCGACGGCGTCGGGCGGCGTGAACTTGAACCGCCCCTTGCCGACGAAGACGAACGCCCGCGGCGCGCCGGCGACCGGCGTCGCCGGCACGACGACGCCCTCTTCGAGCGTCAGCGAGCCCATCTCAACGGGGAGCGTCAACCCCGCCGCGCGGCGCGCCGACGCGAGGTCCGGCTTCGCCGCCTGCAATTCCGAAAGGACCACGTTTGGATTGGGCGCCGCGCCCTGCGCGACCGACGCTCCGCCGCACGACAGACCGATCGCCGCGCCCAGCAAAGACGACCACAAGACTTTCATGAGGAGCCCCCCGTGCACGCCCCCACGGCAGCGCGGGCAAGGCAACGGTAATGCCCCCTCCTCCGCAAGGGCAAGGGCGACTCGCCTGGAATCGACCGACTCCGGTCAGGGCGCGGGCGCGCCGCCGACCTCTCCTCTACCGCAGCAGCGAGGGGCCCGCGCCGCCGCGCACGGCGATCCGCCGCGCGCGTTCGCACTGCTCGAGACTGTTGGTTGAAGCCCGGATGGCCTGCTCACGCCGGGCGGACGCGCGAGGACGAGCTTGTGTCCAAGAAATCGGGTGCGGGACAGCGAGATGGGGACAGCGCAGCCCTTGCCGTCTCTACCCGAAGCGGTGACCGTCGGTAGCCGCACCTGGGGTTGCGCAACGTACTCGGGCTCGAACGGGCTTGCACGAAACGAAACCCAGAGTTACTAATCGTGCATGAACGTCCGACCCAAGAGGCCGGACTGGGACCTGCTGTTCGAGACGGCGAGCGCCCAGGAAGGCTACTTCACCACCGGGCAGGCGGCCGAGGCCGGCTACTCGACCCAGCTTCTGCTCAAGCACATCCGCGCCGGGCGGGTCGTGCGGACACGCCGAGGCATCTACCGGCTCGTCCACTTCCCCGCCGGCGATCACGAAGAGCTGATCACCGCATGGCTCTGGTCGGGGCGGGCCGGCGTGGTTTCGCACCAGACCGCGCTGGCTCTCCACGGGCTTTCCGATGCGCTTCCGGCGAACGTGCATCTGACGCTGCCGCAAGCCTGGCGACGCCGTCGGTTCAGGGTGCCGGCCGGCGTCGTCCTCCACCACGCCGACGTCCCGCCGGAGGACCGCTCCTGGTTCGGCGCGGTGCCGGCCACCAATCCTCGGCGAACGCTGAACGACTGCGCCCGGGAAGCGATGGCCCCCGATCTGCTGCGCCAAGCCGCGCAGCAGGCCATTCGCCGGGGGCTCGCCGCGAAGGCGGAGCTCGGCGACGTGGACGAGGCCCTGCGCCCCTTCGGAGGGCTCGGCGCGTGACGGCCCGCACCTATTCCTCCCCCGAAGCCTTCAAGCAGGCTCTCGAGCGGCGCCTCCGGTCGGCGACGAAGACCGGCGGCGAGTTCGCCCGGAGGCGGCAGCTTCTGGTGTTCGATCGCTTTCTCGCGCGCATCGTCGCCGCGCTCGGCGACGCCGCCACGCTCAAGGGCGGCCTCGCGCTGGAGCTTCGCCTCGAGCGGGCGCGCACGACGAAGGACATCGACCTGAGGCTGATGGGCTCGCCCGACGCCATCCTCGCCGAGCTTCAGGCCGCCGGCCGCCGCGACCTCGGCGACTTCATGACCTTCGAGGTCGGCCCCGACGATGATCACCCCGCGATCCAGAACGACGGGATGCAGTACGACGGGCTCCGGTTTCGTGCCGAGTGCCGGCTCGCCGGAAAGGTGTACGGCCAGCCCTTCGGAGTGGACGTCGCCTTCGGCGATCCGATCCTCGGCGAGCCCGACGTCTTGGTGGCCGACGACGTTCTCGCGTTCGCCGGCGTCGCGCCGCCCACGCTGCGGCTCTACCCGCTCGCGACCCACATCGCCGAGAAGCTGCACGCGTACACGATGCCGCGCTCGCACCCGAACTCACGGGTGAAGGACCTCCCCGACCTGGCGCTGCTCGCGACGGCGCAAGCGATCGACGCCAAGAGTCTGCGTGCGGCGTTCGAGCGGACCTTCACGTTCCGCAAGACCCACCCGCTGCCGTCGTCGGTTCCCGCGCCGCCGCCGGCGTGGGAGACTCCGTACGCGGCGATGGCGCGGGAAGACGAGCTCTCCTGGGCCACGCTCGCCGACGTCACGAGGGCGGTGCAGTCCTTTCTCGACCCTGTGCTCGCGGGCGCTCTCGACGCGAACTGGAATCCCGGCGCATGGTCCTGGAGTGGACGATGAGCATCGCCAGGCGGTCCCCCGAGCCGCTTTCACGAAGGAGCGGACTGGCCCGCTTCCGGCTGAGCGATCGTGTGCTCGATGATGCAGGTGATCCTGAGCAGGAGTCACGCCGAGACAGTCACGATGACGGCCTACGGGCGTTTACGCGAACGCCAGCAACGAATCGTAGGGCCTGCGCTCACGACATCAGCCACTCGCCGTGTTCTTTGCCACGTTCTTCCGACCCTGTTCTGAATCTTCACGGCACGAATGTCGCAGTAACGACAGGCCTCGCCCCGCGCGTCAAATTCGTGCAGTTCATAGTAAGGTTTCGGACGGTCGCTCATTTTGAGGGGGGGGGACACGATGGCAGCCGACCTCGGCGGCTCAACTCGCGACCAAGAACAGGCAGACTGCTTCGCATTCGTAGACGCCTCCGGCGATCACAGCCGCTCGTTCGACAAGCCGAACGTGCCTACGCACTTCGTCATGGTTGCAATCGTGCCGAGGGGAGACTGCGGCGTCGTTTCTGAGGCGGCAGACCGCATCCGCGCTGAACACTTCGGCCGTGCGGAGATGAAGTCCTCAGGAATCGGGAGAGATGTGCGGCGTCGGTGTCGCGTTATCGAAAACCTCGCCGCTCTTGACGCGCACGCCTATGCCATCGCCGTTGACAAGACGAAGATCGACGCCGCCTCCGGCCTGATCTTCAAGAGGCCTTTCCAGAAGTTCCTTCACGACAAGCTTTACGCGCGCCTTCTCCGCGCCTACCAGCGCGTGATCGTCAGGGCAGACGAGCACGGGAGCCCGACGTTCATGATGGAGATGAAGGCTTACTTCGAGCGCAAGCACCCTACGACGCTCTTCAGCGGGTTCGAGGTCGAGTTCGTCAGGAGCAGTGACGAACCGCTGGTGCAGGTCGCAGACATCGTCGCCGGAACCGTCGGCCAGTGTCTCGATCGGAGTCTCGCCCCGGAGGGCCGCCGGGCGCTGATCGCGGCATCCCGGTCTCTCAGCATGCAGGTCGAGGTCTGGCCCACGGATTCGCCGGTCTTCGAGCCTGACGCCTCCGCCGACACCGACGACCGGACGGTCTTCCGCTGCGCACTCCAAGCCGCGGATACGTTCTTCGAGCGGTTCGACGGCGAGACAGGGGACGAGGTCACCGAACGTGCCAAGCGAGCCCTGCTCTACCTGCTGTACCGAGCAAGGGTGGAGGAAGATGACAGCTACGTCGGCACGCACGAAATCGTCGAAGCACTCAGCGATCACGAGCCCAGCTTGGCCCAGAACCCCAGCAGACGACCGATCCGGCAAGCGATCGGGCGCCTACGTGACAACGACGTGCTGCTTGCGAGCAGCCAGTCGGGGTACAAGATCCCGCAGCGCGTGTCCGACGTATTCGACTTCGTCGCTCAGTCGGAGCGCGTCCTCAACCCGATGCTGCACCGACTGGGCAAGGCTTACCGGCTTGTCCACGACGCGACCGCTGGCCGTGTGGACCTTCTCGATGATCCTGCCCTGATGCCGATTAGGGCCGCCGTCGCACTCCACAGTGACCCGATCGCGGCGGCCGAGGCCGACTTGGATGGACAGAAGCCGATCGCGCCGGAGCGTCCATAGCCGTGGCCTGCCCCCATTCGCTGGTCCAACGAAGCCGCGAG
>JAJFTU010000423.1 GCA_021372775.1 bacterium
CACGCGCAGCACGCCGCAGCGGCGGAAGGCGGCGTCGAGGACGTCGTCGCTGCCGGTGAGCGAGCCGGTGTGCGAGGCCGCGGCCTTCGCCGCCGCCGCCGTGCGCCCGACCTTGATCACGATGATCGGCTTGGTCAGCGCGACCTCGCGCGCCGCGGAGAGGAAGGCCCGCGCGTCGCCGACCGACTCCATGTAGATCAGGATCGCCTCGGTCTTCGGGTCCTGGCCGAGGTAGTCGATCAGGTCGCCCCAGCCGACGTCGGACATCGAGCCGATCGAGACGAAGGCGGAGAAGCCGACGTTCTCCTTGTGCGCCCAGTCGAGCACCGACGTGCAGAGCGCGCCGGACTGGCTGATGAAGCCGAGCCGGCCGGGACGGGCGATCGAGCGGGCGAACGTGGCGTTGAAGTTGGAGACCGGGCTCATCACGCCGAGGCAGTTCGGCCCGACGATCCGGATGCCGCCCTTGCGGGCCTCCGCCAGCACCTGCTGTTCGAGCGCCAGCCCTTCGGCCCCGAGCTCCTTGAAGCCGGCGCTGATGATGATCGCCCCCTTGACCCCCTTCTGCGCGCACTCGCGGATCACGCCGGGGACGGCCTTCGAGGGGGTCGAAATGACCGCCAGCTCGCATTCGCCGGGGATCTCGGACACCGACGGGTACGCCTTCACGCCGAGCACGCTCGGCCGCTTCGGGTTGACCGGGTAGACCGTCCCGCCGAACGGGTTGGTCACGAGGTTCCACATCAACGTGCGGCCGACGCTGTTCGCGGCCTCCGTCGCCCCGACCACGGCCACGCTCTTCGGCGCGAAGAACACGTCGAGCGGATGAGCTTGGGCGTGAAGCAGATCATGGGCCCCTTCAGGGGCGGACTTCTTTCCCCCTTCGTCGTTCGCCATGGATCGTCTCCTATCTTTTGCGCCGCCCGGACGAGAGCGTCGCCGCGGCGTCCGCGCGGAGAATCAATACCGTCCCGGAGCGCCGAACGCGCCCGGAAAAGGACGTCCGATCGTAGCACCGAACCCGAAGAGGGGGCCGGAACGGCCGCGGCCGGCGGCCGGCCCGGGGCGCGGGAACTGTCCGCGGAAACCGCTCCCGTCGCGCGCGCGGCCTCCCCCTCGGCGCGGCGCCTATTCGCCCTCCGAGAAGACCGCGGTTGACCATGGGACCTTCACGATCGGCGGCTTGAGCTCGCCTTGCGCCTTGACCTCGCGCCAGCGGATTCCCCATTCGTCGAAGCGCCGCCGGTTCGACGGGAACGCGCCGAACTCGACGGCGATCGGCGTCCCGCGCGCGGCCAGCGCCGCGAGCTGCGCGCGCACGTCCCTCGTCTCGCCGACCATCGCGTAGGCGTGAAACGACGCCACGAGCGCGACGTTCAGCGCCAGCGCCGCGACGAGCGCGATTCCCAGCGCCCGCGCCGCGCCCTTCGGCCGCGAGGCGAACAACGCGGCCGCGACGGCGATCGGCGCCAAGGCGAGCTGCGGACAGAACCGAGCCCACCAAGACTCAGGGTTGGCGACGACGCAGACGAGGATCGCGCCGACCACGAACCCGCCGATCAGCGTCCCCCGCCTGTCTCGCCGCCACGACGCCGCGAAGCAGGGAACGGCCAACAGCAGCGCGCCGGAGAACAGCGGTCCCCACCCCGCCATGCGGGCGTCCGAATCGCGGCCGATGTAGAGCTCCCTCCGGTGAAGCCCGAACGGCGCCTTGAGGACCGGCTCCCGGTTCAGCAGCGCGCAAGCCTCCGAGGTCTCGGCCGCGAGCGAGACGGCGAGATTGACGAGGCGGTTGCGGCCCTCGAAGCTCCGCGGGCGGTTCTCGGAGACGACATCGACCGCGCCGTCGCCTCGCACGGGGAAGAACGGGTTTCCATGGGCGCGCCAGTTCGTCACGTAGGACGCTGCTGAAAAACTGTTCGCGGAATCGCACGCAACGGTCTCGCTTCGTGATATGCGTGAGCACGAAGGAGAGCGGCGATGCGGGGAGAGAATCGCGGGCAGCACGGCGCATTCAGCTACGTCTCGATGGAGGAGAGAA
>JAJFTU010000424.1 GCA_021372775.1 bacterium
TCGAGGATGTTGCGCCGGAACGACGCGGCGGTCTTCTGGTCGAAGATCCCCTTCTCCTCGAACGCCTTGAAGGCGTCGCAGACGAGGACGTCGGCCCAGATGTAGCTGTAGTAGCCGGCGGAGTAGCCGCTGCCGCCGCCGAAGATGTGGTTGAAGTACGGGCTGCGGTAGCGCACGACGATCTCGGGGATCAGCCCCATCCGCTCCAGCGACTTCCGCTCGAACGCCGCGGCGTCCGGCTCCTCGCCCGCGGGGATCGTGTGCCAGTCCATGTCGAGGATCGACGCCGCGAGGTACTCCACGGTGTCGAACCCTTGGTTGAACTGGCCGGCCTTCTTGATCTTCTCCACCAGCTCGGCGGGAATCGGCTCGCCGGTCTTCCAGTGCTTGGCGTAGACCTTCAGCACCTCCGGCTGCAGCGCCCAATGCTCCATGATCTGCGAGGGGAGCTCGACGAAGTCGCGCGGCATGTCGTCGAGCGCGCCGTAGTGGACCTTGGAGAAGAGCCCCTGCAGCGCGTGTCCGAACTCGTGGAAGAGGGTGTGCACTTCCTCGAGCGAGAGGAGCGCCGGCGCGTCCTGCGTCGGGCGGGTGAAGTTGAGCACGTTGGTCACGATCGGCCGCACGTCCTTGCCGTCCACGAACCGCTGGCCGCGCAGGCGGCCGCACCACGCGCCGCCGCGCTTGCCGGGACGCGGGTGGTAGTCGGCGGTGTAGACGCCGAGGAACGAGCCGTCCTTGTCGCGCACCTCGAACGTGCGGACCTCGGGGTTGTACTTCGGCAGGTCGGTCCGCTCCTTGAACGTCACGCCGTAGAGGCGGTTCGCGGCGTAGAAGGCGCCGGCGCGGACCTGGTCGAGCGGGAAGTAGGGGCGGAGCGCCGCGTCGTCGAGGTCGTAGCGCGCCTTGCGCTCCTTCTCCGCGTAGTAGCGCCAGTCCCACGGCTCGAGCTTGAAGTCGCCCCCTTCGGCCTTGATCCGCGCCTGCAGGGCGGCCGCCTCGTCCTTCGCCGCCTCGATCGCCGGCTTCCAGAGCTGGTCGAGCAGGTCGTAGACCTTGGCCGGCGTCTTGGCCATGTTCTCGTCGAGGATGTAGTCGGCGTGCGTCTTGTAGCCGAGGAGGTTCGCCCGCTCGGCGCGCAGCGCGGCGATGCGGGAGAGGACCTTCTTGTTGTCGAAGGCGTCGTCGTGGTCGCCGCGGCTGATGTAGGCCTCGAGCAGCTTGCGGCGCAGCTCGCGGTTCGCGGCGAACGTCTCGAACGGCCAGATCGACGGCGCCTGGAGCGTGAAGACCCACTTCCCCGGCTGGCCCGCGGCCTTGGCCGCGTCGGCCGCGGCGGCGACGACGGCCGGCGGCAGCCCGGCGAGGTCCGCCTCCTTGTCGATCACGAGGCGGAAGGCGTTCGTCTCCTTGAGCAGGTTGTCGCCGAACTTGACCCCCAGCGTCGCCAGCTCCTGGTTGACCGCGCGCAGCCGCGTCTGCTTCTCCGGCGGAAGGTTGGCGCCGCCGCGGACGAACCCCTTGTACGTCTCCTCGAGCAGCTTGCTCCGCTCCCGGTCGAGCTTGAGCGCGGCGCGCTGTTCCCAGACCGCCTTGACGCGGGCGAAGAGCGCGGCGTCGAGCGCCTCGTCGTCGCGCAGCGCGGCGAGCTTCGGCGAGACCTGCCGCGCGATCGCCTGCAGCTGCTCGTTCGTGTCGGCCGAGGAGAGGCTGTAGAAGACCGACGAGACCTTCTCCAGCAGCTGGCCGCCGCGGTCGAGCGCCTCGATCGTGTCGGCGAAGCTCGGCGCTTCCTTCCGGGCGTCGATCGCCGCGATCTCCGCCTTCCTTTGGCGGATCGCCTCGTCGAACGCCGGGAGGTAGTGCTCCGCCTTGATCTTGTCGAACGGCGGCATCGCGAACGGCGTCTTCCACTGCTCGAAGAACGGGTTCGCGGCGGGCGCCGGCGCGGCGGCCGGCGGGGCGGGGGGCTGCGCCGCCGCGGGCAGGGCGCACGCGGCGACGGCGAGGGCGGCGAGGCGTTTCCTCATCGGCAGGTCTCCTGTGGGGAATTCGGGCGCGCGGCTGCGCGCGTCGAGCATTGTAGGCCGCCGCTCGCGCGCGCCGAACGACCGCTCGTCGGCCGTGCGGCGCCGCCCGTCGCCCCGCGCGCCCCGCCCGGCGTTCGCCCGCCGCCGCGCCCGCGCCGCGGTTGCTACGATCGCCCCGCCGTCCGATCTTCCCCGGCCGGCGCGCGGTCGCGGCGACCGTCGCGTCGCCGGGCGGCCGCGGGCGGCGGCGGGAGGGTTCGGTGGAGACGATCCGGTTCCTCGGCGCGGACGACGCGCCGGCGTTGCTCGACGCGTTCAACGACGCCTTCGCCGACTACGCCGTAGACGTGCGGATGGACGAGGCGCGGTTCCGCGATCTCCTGGCGCGCCGCGCGGTCCGGCTCGACCTCTCGGTCGGCGCCTTCTCCGGCGGGCGGATCGTCGCCTTCCTCGCCAACGGCTTCGCCTCGTGGCGCGGCGCGCCCTCGGCCTACGACTCGGGGACCGGCGTCGTTCGCGCGTTCCGCGGCCGCGGACTGGCGGCGCGGACGTTCGACTTCGCCGCGCCGCGCCTCGTCGCCGAGGGGGCGCGCCGCTACGTCCTCGAGGTCCTCGCCTCGAACGAGCCGGCGCTGCGGATCTACCGCGCCAAGGGGTTCGCGCCGACGCGGCGGCTGCTCTGCTTCGAGGCCGGGCGGGCGACGGTCGCGGCGCGCCCCGCGGCGGGCGTCGTCGTGCGCGAGGCGCCGGGGCTCGACGCGGCGTTCGCCGCGGCGTCCGGCGACTTCGCGCCGTCGTGGCAGAACACGTCCGAGGCGCTGGCGCGCAGCCTCGCGCCGCGGACGACGCTGGAGGCGTTCCTCGACGGGCGCCGCGCCGGCTGCGCGGTCGTGGTCCCCTCGACCGGCGACCTGCCGCTGCTCGCCGTGGAGCGCGGCTTCCGCGGCCGCGGCGCCGGATCGGCGCTCCTCGCGGCGGCGGCGCGCGCGGCGGGCGCTCGGCCGCTGCGCGCGATCAACGTGGACGCCGCGGCGGCGGAGACGGCGCGGTTCCTCCGCGCGCGCGGCTTCGCCGAAACGGCGGCGCAGTTCGAGATGGAACTGCCGCTCGGCTGACCGCGCGCCGCCGCGTCGCCGGCGTCAGGACGCGGCGTCCGCCGCGGCCGCGGCCGGCTTCCGCGACAGGAGCTCCTGCAGCCGCTCCATGTAGAGGTAGAAGACCGGCGTCACGAAGAGGGTCAGCGACTGCGAGACGATCAGTCCGCCGACGACCGCGAGGCCGAGCGGGCGGCGCGCCTCGGCGCCGGCGCCCATGCCGAGCGCGATCGGCAGCGTGCCGAACAGCGCGGCCATCGTCGTCATCATGATCGGGCGGAAGCGGGTCAGGCTCGCCTCGTAGATCGCCTCGCGCGCCCCCTTGCCGGAGCGCCGCGCCTCGACGGCGAAGTCGACCATCATGATTCCGTTCTTCTTCACCAGGCCGACGAGCATGATGATGCCGACGAAGGCGTAGATGTTGAGGTCCATGCGGAAGGCGAGCAGCGCGAGCAGCGCCCCCGCGCCGGCCAGCGGCAGCGCGGAGAGGATCGTCAGCGGGTGGATGAAGCTCTCGTAGAGGATCGCGAGGACCATGTAGATCACGAGGACGGCCAGCAGGAGCAGCAGGCCGAGCCCCTGCAGCGACGACTGGAAGACCTGCGCCGTCCCTTGGAACGTCGCCGTCATCGTCGCCGGCAGCGTCTCGCGCGCGAGGTCGGCGACCGCCGCCGTCGCCTCGCCGAGCGAGACCCCCGGCTTGAGGTTGAACGAGAGCGTCACCGAAGGCTGCTGTCCGGAGTGGTTGACGGAGTAGGGGCCGGCGCCCTTGGTCAGCCGGACGAGCGTGTCGAGCGGCACCAGCCGTCCGTCCTTGCTCCGCACGTAGAGCGCGGAGAGGTCGGCGACGCTGCTCTGGTGCTCCGGCGCCAACTCCATGATCACCTGGTACTGGTTGTTGGGGGCGAAGATCGTCGAGACCTGCCGCGTGCCGTAGGCGGTGTAGAACGCCTCCTCGATCTGCTCCGGCGTCACCCCCATCGCCGCCGCGCGGTCGCGGTCGATGTCGATGTCGATCTGCGGGTTCGCGAGCTGCTGGTCGGTGCTGACGTCCTGCAGCAGCGGATGGGCGCGCAGCCGCCGCTCGAGCAGCGGCGCCGCGCGGTACAGCTCGTCGGTGTCGGGGCCGGTGAGCGTGAGTTGGTACTGGCTGCGCGAGCCGCGGCCGCCGATCTGGATCGCCGGCGGGCTCTGCACGACGACGCGGAGGCCGGGGATCCGGGAGAGCTTCGGCCGCAGCCGTTCGACGATCTCGTCGGCGGAGGCGCGGCGCCGGTCGCGCGGCTTGAGGCGGATGTTGAAGGTGCCGACGTTGAGCCCCGCGCCGCCGCCGCGGCCGCCGATCGTCCACATGAAGGCGTCCACGTCGGGTTCGGCGGCGAGCGCGTCGGCGACGCGGCGCATGTGGCGCCGCATGTCCTCGAAGGCGACGCCCTGCGCCGCCTCGGCCGAGCCGTTGAGCGTGCCGATGTCCTGGTTCGGCACGAACCCCTTCGGCACGACGACGAAGAGGACCGCGGTCAGCGCCGTCAGGATCGCCGTCGCGGCCATCGTCGCCCGCTTGTTGTCGAGCGAGAAGCGGAGCGCCGCGGCGTAGGCGGCGAGCGCGCCGTCGAACGCCCGCTCCGACCAGGCGTAGAGCCGCCCGCGGCGCTTCTCCGACGCCGGGCGGAGGAAGCGCGCCGCGAGCAGCGGCGTCAGCGTGAGCGAGACGACGCCGGAGACGATGACCGCCACGCCGATCGTCACCGCGAACTCGCGGAACAGCCGGCCGACGACGCCGCCCATGAAGAGGACCGGGATGAAGACCGCGGCGAGCGAGATCGTCATCGAGACGATCGTGAAGCCGATCTCGCGCGACCCCTCGAGCGCCGCCTCCAGCGGCGCCGCGCCCCGCTCCATGTGCCGGACGATGTTCTCCAGCATCACGATCGCGTCGTCCACGACGAACCCGACGGAGAGGGTCAGCGCCATCAGCGAGAGGTTGTCGAGGGAGTAGCCGAGCAGGTCCATCGCCACGAACGTGCCGACGATCGACATCGGCATCGCCAGCGAGGGGATGACCGTCGCCGAGAGGCGCCGCAGGAAGAGGAAGATCACCAGCACGACGAGGCCGAGCGTCAGCAGCAGCGTGAACTGGACGTCGTTCACCGACTCGCGGATCGAGACCGCGCGGTCGTAGAGCGTCTCGATCGAGCAGCCGGCGGGGATCTGGCCGCGGAACGACGGCAGCAGCTCGTTGACGCGCCGGACGACCTCTACGGTGTTCGTCCCCGGCTGGCGCTGGATTGCCAGCACGACCGAGCGCGCGTCGCCGAACCAGGCGGCGGTCTTGTTGTTCTCCACGCCGTCGAAGACGTTGCCGAGCTGCTCGAGCCGCACCGGCTGGCCGCCGCGGTAGGCGACGATCATCGGGCGGTAGGAGGAGGCACGCAGCAGCTGGCCGTTCGCCTGCAGCGTGTAGGTCTTGTCGGGGGCGTAGAGGACGCCGGTCGGACGGTTGACGTTCGCGGCGTCCACCGCCGCTTGCACCTCGTCGATCCCGAGGTCGCGGCTGGAGAGCTCGCGCGGGTCGAGCTGGATCCGCACCGCGTACTTCTGCGCGCCGTAGACCTGCACCTGGGCCACGCCGGGCAGGGTGGAGATCCGCTGCGCGATCGTCGTCTCGGCGTATTCGTCGAGGTCCCAGAGCGGCAGCGTCTTGGAGGTCAGGGCGAGAAAGAGGACCGGCTGGTCGGCGGGGTTGACCTTGCGGTAGCTCGGCGGGTACGGCATGTCGCGCGGCAACTGGCGGTTGGCCCGCGCGATCGCCGCCTGCACGTCCTGCGCCGCGGCGTCGATGTCCCGGTCGAGCGAGAACTGCAGCACGACGCTCGTCGAGCCCTGCGAGCTGGAGGAGCTCATCGAGTCCACGCCGGCGATCGTCGCGAACTCCTTCTCCAGCGGCGTGGCGACCGACGAGGCCATCGTGTCGGGATTGGCCCCGGGCAGCGAGGCGCTGACGGAGATCGTCGGGAAGTCCACCGTCGGGAGATCGCTCACCGGCAGCCGGCGGTACGCCATGAGGCCGAAGATCAGGATCGCCGCCATGACCGTCGTCGTCATGACGGGCCGCTTGATGAACGGAGCGGAGAGGTTCATTGCGTCGCGTCCCGATGGGTCGCCGCCGGGCGGCGGAGGCGCGGGCGGCGCGCCTCGCCGTGCAGTCTGAACCCCGGCGCGGCCGCGGCCAAGACCGTACTCTCGTCGGAGCGGCGCAAGCGCGTCGCGGAGAGGACGGCGATGGACGCGGACGGCGAGCCGCGCGGCGGCGTCGCGGCGGGCCCCGGGCCTCGCGCCGACGGCGCGCTTCTGCGGCGGGCGGAGCGGCTCGAGTGGTTAACCGTCGGCTGGAACGTCGCCGAAGGAGCGATCGGAATCGCCGCCGCGCTTCTCGCCGGCAGCTCCGCGCTGCTCGGATTCGGCGTGGACAGCGGCGTCGAGAGCCTCTCCGGCGTCGTCCTGCTGTGGCGCCTGGCCGCGGAACGCCGCGGCGCGGACGAGGCCCGCGTCGAGCGCATCGAACGTCGGGCGCGGCGACTCGTCGCCCTGTCGCTCTTCGCGTTGGCCGCCTACGTCGCGTTCGAGGCGGGCTCGCAGCTTTGGCGCGGCGAGCGTCCCCGCCCCTCGATCGTCGGCGTCTGCCTGACGATCGTCTCCGCGGCGCTGATGCTGCGGCTGGCGCGCGCGAAGCGGCGCGCGGCGGCCGCGCTCGGGAGCGGCGCCTTGGCCGCGGACTCGGTGCAGACCTCGGCCTGCTTCCTGTTGTCGATCGTCGCGCTCGCCGGCCTCGCGCTCAACGCCGCCTTCTCGTGGTGGTGGGCCGATCCGGCGGCCGCCCTCGGCGTCGCCGCTTTGGTCGCGCGCGAGGGGCTCGAGGCGTGGCGCGGGGAGGAGTGCGGCTGCCGCTGAGCGCGGCTCGTTCTCTCAGGCGTTGAGGAACGTCGCGCCGTGCATCCGCGACGCGCGCGGCGCGGGGCCGTCCGCGAAGCCCAAGGCCCGCGCGCAGGCGAGCGAGCGCTCGAAGTCCTCGCGGGAGACGTGCCCGCGCGGCTCGACGAGGACGAGCCGTCCGTCCGGCTTGAGCGCGCGCTTCACCTCGGCGAGGAACGCCGCCTGGTCGGGAACCTCGTGGAGCATCTGCAGCACGAACGCGACGTCCACTTGCCCCGCGAGGTCGTCGGCGCCGAGGCTCTCCGCCCCCGCGAGCCGCGTCTCGATCCGCGCGGCGAGGCCCGCCCGCGCGGCGCGCCGCGTCAGACCGTCGAGCATCTTCCGCTGCAGGTCGATCGCCACGACCCGCCCGCCCGGGCCGACGAGGCGCGCGAGGTCGAGCGTGTAGAACCCCATGCCGCACCCCGGCTCGAGGACGAGCGCCCCTTCGGCGACGTGCGGGGCCAAGAGCGGCCGCGGATCGGCCAGCCAGCGGCGCAGCGGGCAGACGAGGGCGTATCCCAGCCACCAAGGGCAGACCGAACGACGGCTCATCACGTCTCTCCCGGCGCGGTCGCCGCGCTCCGCGACAACGCCCGCGCCGCCGCGCTCTCCGAAACGGCGCGCGCCGCGGCGTTCTCCGCAACAACGCGCGCGTCGCGGCGCTACAGCGGTCGGCGCAGCATAGTCCCGGTCGCGAGGAAATGGTCGAGCGAGCGGGCGAGCCACGCCGTGCGCTCGCGGAGCGGCGCGAAGTCGGTCGGGCGCGCGCCGCGGATGTGCGCGTTCCCGGCGTCGGAGATGCCGGTGAGCCGGTAGGCGAAGCGCAGCCGCGAGCCCCCCTCCGCGCGCGGCGCGACGTCGATCGCCATCTCGATCAGGGCGAAGGCGGGGATCACGCGCACGAAGGCGACCCGCCGCCGCTCCGGATCGTGGAGCGTGGTGAACCAGACCGTCTCCGAGCCGTCCTCGTTCTTGGTGAGGAAGACCGCCCCCGGCTCGACGAGTCCGGAGCGGCTGCGCAGCAGCTCGCCGTTCCAGCCGTCGAGCCACTCGTGTTCCCGCACCGGGCAGAGCAGCGGAAAGACCGCGTCCGGCGCCGCGGCGAGGTCGTGCTCGAAAACTCGCTCGTCCAACTCGACCGTGCGTTCGCTCATCGCGAGCCTCCTTGCGAACCGCGCCGCCGCGGCGGCGCGGACGATGCGGCGTTCAGGCCGGGGCCGCGCCGCGCGCGGCGCCGACGGCGAGGGCCGCGACCGCGGCGCGCGGCGCGTCGAGCGGCACCTCGGCCGACGTCGTGCAGAGAAGAAAGCGCCCGCCCGCGCCGTGGCGTTCGACGAGGGCCGCGCACTCGTCGGCGATCTCCGCCGGCGGCCGCGAGCCGAGCCGCGGACCCGCGGGCCCGCTGGCCAGGAGGCGCTTCGGGCCGAGGACGCCGCGGACGCGCGTCGGATCGTCGTCCGGCGCGAGCACGGCGCCGACGACCGCGCGCGCCGCGAGGACGAGGTCGGCGTGGGCGAGGAACGGACCGTCGGCGTGATGGACCAGGATCGGTCCGGCGACCCGGCCGAAAGACGACGGCGCCAGCTCGGCGGCGAGATGCGCGGCGAACCGGCGCGGCAGGACGCGCGGCCCGATCAGGCCGCACGTCGCGACGACGCAGTCCGCGCCGTCGCCGAGGAGCGCGTCGGCGTAGGCGACGAAGAAGGCGCTCGTGGCGGCGAGGGCGTCCCGCGCGGCGGCGGGATCGAACAGCAGCGTCTCCAGCCAGCCGTCGACGCCGAAGAGGAGCGCGGGGAGATCGAACGGGCCGGGGATCGCCGCGGCGACGACGCGGCGCCCGCGATGATCTTCGGCCATGCGCCGCACCGCCTCGCGGTGGAACAGCAGCCGCGGCTCGACGTCGAGCAGCGGCGGACGCCACGCCGCGAGCGCCGCCGGCCCCGACAAGGCGGGGCGCTCGAGCTTCGGCGCTCGGTCCGCGAGCGGCGTCGCCTCGCCGCCGAACGCCGCGCCGAGGAGCGCGAAGGCGAACGGCGCGAAGACGACGTCGGGATCGAAGAGGTCCGCGACGGCCGACTGGCCCGCGGCGTAGACCGCGGCGTCGCCGTAGTGGTCCGCGAGCGGCGCGCCGGTGAGGGCGGCGCCGTACAAGCCGAGGAGCGGCGCGACCGGCGTCCGGTCGTGCGGCGCGCCGGCGAGCGCGGCCGCGACCCGTTCCGCGCCGGTCACGCGGCCCTCTCCGCCGCGACGACGCGGGCGCGGCGCCGGTCGAGCGCCGAGGGCGCCGCGGTCCCGGGACGGGCCGCGTCGTCGATCAGCCGGAGCGACACGTCCTGCGCTTTCATCGTCCACCTCCGCCGCGCGAGGGAAATATAGGCGGGACCGCCGCGCGGCGGCGGCGCGCGCCGGGGCGCGTCCTCGCCGGACTGTGTATTCTGGGCGCCGATGGACAAGAAGGACGGCGGAAAGCGGCCCGGAAAGGCCGACACCGAGGAATGGGCGCGGCTCTTCGGCGTCGATCTCGACGCGCCGAAGGACGACGGCGGCGATCTGTTCCGGCGCGCGATGAGCGGCGTGAAGCCGATCGCGCGCGAAGGGCTCGTCGCGCCCCGTCGTCGCGCCGCGGCGCCGGCGCCGCCTTCGCCGGACGAGGCGCCCCTTCCGCCGCCGCCTCCGGCCGCGGCCGGCCCGGCGAACGGCGCGCCGCCCGCCCCCGCGCCGAAGCACGTCGAGGTCAGCCCGCTCTTCCAGCGGATCGAGTGCCGCGGGCGCGACTGCACGAAGGCGCAGTTCGCCGACCTGCTCTCCGGCGCCTCGAAAGTCGAGGCCCGAATCGACCTGCACGGGCTCGACCGGGAGCAGGCGGAGGCCGCGACCGACAGCTTCGTCGGCGGCGCCCTGCACGCCGGACGGCGCGTCGTGCTCGTGATCTGCGGCAAGGGACACGGATCCCCGGGCGGGGAAGCGGTCCTCAAGCGCTGGCTGGCCGACTGGCTGGCGCGCGGGCCGCGCGCGGCGAGCGTCCTCGCGTTCTGCTCCGCCCAGCCGAAGGACGGCGGAACCGGCGCGGTCTACGTCCTGCTGCGCCGCCGCAAGCCGGCCGGGGGGCGTTGACCTCACGGTGAAGCCGAGACTGTTGCACGGGGACGATCGTCGGCGGCCGTAGGAATGAAACGCCCCGACGGCCGCGCGCGGCGGGCCGTCGAGGCGTTGGACGAGGGGTTCCCGGCGCGGTCAGGGGGACGCGTGGCTTGAGCCGTTGGCGTGCAACAGGCTCGGCTCCACCGTGCGTTGACCTCGTCGTGAAACTGCGCGGCGCGCGTCGTTTCATGGACCGAGCCGCGCGTCGCGTCCACAATCTCTTGCGGCATCGCCCCGAGCCGCCGTGGGATAAGGAGCGCTCGATGACGCCGCATCGATTCGTCGTTGCCGCCGCCGCGGCACTCGCCGCCGCCGTTCCCGCCTTCGCGACCGGCCCCGCCGCCGGGCCCGCGCCGTTTCCCGTGGCCGCGCCGCCGCCCCCGGCGGGACCGCAGACGAAGACCGGCTGGTTCGACACGGCCGAGCTGGGGTACGTCCAGACGTCGGGGAACGCGGCGAGCAACTCGTACAGCTTCAAGAACACGCTCGTCCGCGCCTGGACCGCGTCCACGCTGACGCTGAAGATCAGCGGCGTGCGCGCCGAGTCGACCGACATCTCGCGGCGCGCGGTCGGCGTCCCCGGCGACTACGTCGTCGTCGAGGACCGCACGAACCGGCTGGCGGCGGAGAACTACATCGCCGCGCTCCAGTACGACCGGAAGGTCTCGCAGCATCTCTTCTGGTTCGCGGGGGGCGGTTGGGACCGCAACCGCTTCGCCGGAATCGAGAACCGCTACGTCGCCGCGGCCGGCGTCGGGACGATCTGGCGCGACGACGCCAAGACGAAGTTCAAGACCGAGTACGGCGTCTCCGACACGAGGCGCGGGAACATGGCCGGCGAGACGGACAACTATCTCGGCTGGCGGCTCGGCTGGGACTGGTCGCGGAAGGTCGGCGCGACGGCGACGCTCGCCAACCTGGCGGTGCTCGACGGCAGCCTCAAGCACGGCGGCGACTGGCGGGGCGACATGACGTCGTCGCTCTCCGTCGTGATCAACAAGAACCTCGCGCTCAAGGCCAGCCTGCGCTGGCTGCTGGCGAACGAGCCGGCCTCGACCGACGTCGATCTCTACGATCCGACGGGGGCGCCGACCGGCCTCAAGGTTCCCGCGGAGTTGCGGCGCCTCGACACGTTCATGACGACGTCGCTCGTCGTGAACTTCTGACGAGAAGCGCCGCCCCCGCGGAGGCCGTCCGTCGCGGACCGCCGACGAAAAGCGCCGCCCCGGGGGACGGCGCTCGTCGCGGACGCTCCGCGCGCGGCGGGACGCGCCGTCAGGGAGCGGGCGCGACCGGCTCGGTCTCCCAGCCGTCGTAGACGCCGCGGCTCTTGTGCGCCGCGTCGAGCAGGCCGAGGACGACGTCGTTCACGGTCTCCCAGTCGACGGCGTGCCGGCCGACGAGATGCACGCGGTAGCGCGTCCTTTCGTCGTCCTTGACGTCGGGGCTTTCGGCCACGCGGTACCGCCCTTCGGGAAGCTGCTTGACGAAGGCGGCGCGGTCCTTGCGCGCGTCGAAGCTGAACCAGTGATGCACGTCGTGCGGCTGGTCGAGTTGGTCGCCGCGCTCCTGCAGCGCGAAGACCGTGCGGCGGTTTTGGATCAGCTCCAGCTCTTCGGGCGTCGGGAAGAGGGACTCGAAGTAGAACGTCCACTCCGGATCGTCGCGCAGCCCCTGTTCGGCGCGGACGACCGGGCCGTCGGCCAGCGCCTCCTTGGCGACCTCGAGGAACGGCGCGTCCTCGGCGACGTAGAAGTAGAGCTCGCGCCGGCCGCGCGTCGTGGCCCGCCCGACGTAGACGGCGTCGATCTGCTCTTCGAGGCGCGCGCACAGATGAACTTCGATCGACGAGAGCCGCTCCGACTCCGGCTGCGACGGCATGCCGTCCTCGCGCGGATGTTCCATGTAGATCCAGATCCAGCCGAGCGACGGGCGCTCCGGATCGGGCGCGGTCTGCGAAAGGCCGAGATCGACCGAGATCGAGGCGGGGGCTTCCTCGACGGTCGTGAAAAAGAAATCCCAGTTGTCGGACATCGGCGTTTCTCCAAGTCCGCCCGGTCGGCGGGAGAAGCTCGGCCGGCGCGGAACGCGGCCCGCGGTCCGGGGGGGCCGGGAGCGCCCCGCATAATAGCGTCGAAGGGGAGCGAATAGGGGCGGGCGGGGGAAAGTTGTCGCTTCGCGCCGCCGACGCTCCGCGTAGGGTATCCTCGTCCGTCACCCAACGAATGGGAGCCGATCATGAGCCGACTGCTTTCCTGTCTTGTCGCCGCGCTGGCTTGCTGCGCGCTCCTCCCCGCGTTCGCCCAACAGACGCCGGGCGCGGGGCGCCCGATGACCAACGAAGACGTCGTGAAGCTCTGTTCGCTCGACCTCGGGGACGACCTCGTCGTCGAGGCGATTCGGCGCGCGCCGAAGGTCGAGTTCCGTCTCGACGTCGACGCCCTCGCCGCGCTGCGCGAGAAGAAGGTCAGCCGCGACGTGATCCGCGCGATGTTCGACCGCGTTCCGCCGCCGCCGGCGCCGGTCGCCGCGCCGCCCGCCCCGGCCGCCGTTCCCGCCGCGCCCGCCGTCGCCGTTCCGGCGCCGCCGACGACCGGCAAGGACGCGTGGACGCAGGCCTGCTACGCCTCGTACAAGTACCACGGCTCGCTGCTCAAGGGCCGCCGCTACGAGGTCGCCTTCGAGGCCGCGGACATCGACCCGGCCGCCGCGTTCAAGCGGATCCAGGCGCGCGCCCGCCGCTCGGCCGAGAAGTTCACCGAGGTGGACGAGAAGGCCGGCCGCCTCGTGATTCAGCGCGGCGCGGAAGCGGACGACGGTCCGATGTCCGAGATCACCTTCGTCGCCCGTCCGGCCGCGGCCGGCGGGGCGCGGCTCGAGGGGGTCTACCAGGTGCAGCGCGGCATCTTCGCCCACACCGACATCAAGGAAATGCTCTGCGACTGGCTGATCAACGAAGCGCCGCAGGACTGAAGAGCGTCCGCGCGGGGGCCGGTCACTTCGCGATCGGCCCCGGCGTTCCCTTCGTCGCGCGCAGGTAGTCCGCCGGGGCGATCAGCAGCTGCAGGCCGCGCGCGCCGGCGGAGACCGAGACGACGTCGAACAGCTCGATCGTCTCGTCCACGAACACCGGAAAGTCCTTCTTCGCGCCGATGGCGGTCACGCCGCCGCGGACGTAGCCGGTGAGCGGCTGCACTTCCTTGAGCGGAACAGTGTCCACCTTTCGGTCGCCGCACAGCTTCGCCAGCGCCTTGAGGTCGAGCTGCGTCCCGGCGGGGACGACGGCGAAGAGCGGCCCGGTCCGTTCGCCGCGGGCGACGAGCGTCTTGAAGACCTGCTCCGGCGGCAGCCCGACCTTCCGGGCGACCGTCTCGGCGCTCAGGTCCTCGGGATCGACTTGGTACTCGCGGAGTTCGAACCGGATTCCGTGGGCCTCGAGCAGTCGCGCGGCGTTGGTCTTCACTTTTGTCCCTCGCGGCGCGTCAACCGCGGCGCCGCCGCGGCGTCTTGTCTAGCCAGAGGGTTCGGCCGGCAATGTACGACGCCTCGACGATCCACATTCTGAACCCGTTCCTGAACGCCTGCGGCGGGAGCGAGCGGCGCGCGCTCGCGCTGCGCGACCTGCTGCGGACGCGGCGTCGCGTCCGCCTGTGGCGTTTCGCGGACAAGGCCCCGGACCCGGAGATCGCCGCGGCCTATCCGCTGGAGACGATCCGCGGGCTTCACTTTCCGCGGGGCGGCACGATCGTCTGCGTCGGCGGCTACTTCCGCATCGGCGAGTGGATTCGCCTCGCCTTTCCCCAGCGGGTCGTGCTGGTCTTCAACACGCCGGACCGCGAGGACTTTCTTCACGCGACGCGGCGCCTCGCGCGCGCGCGGCGGCCGATCGAGTACCGCTTCGCCTCCGACGCGCTGCGCCGTTTGGCGGGCGCGCCCGGCGGCGTCGAGCTCTCGCCGATCGACCTTGAGCGCTTCGTCCCCCGTCCGGCCGACGCGTCGCGTCCGTTCACCGTCGGCCGGCTGAGCCGCGACTCGCACGGCAAGCATCACCCCGACGATCCCGAGCTGTATCGGCGTCTCGCCGCGGCGGGATGTCGCGTGCGCGTGATGGGCGGGATGTCGCTCGCGCCGTTCCTCGCCGGCGTTCCCGGCGTCGAACTGCTGCCGGAGGGCGCGGCGCCCGCCGAGGAGTTCCTCGCCGGGCTCGACGTCTTCCTCTACCGCACGGGGCCGGATTGGCTCGAGCCGCACGGACGGGTCGTGACCGAGGCGATGGCGGCGGGGCTGCCGGTCGTCTGCCACGCGCGCGGCGGCTACACCGAGTTCGTCCGCGACGGCGAGAACGGGCTGCTGTTCGGGACGAACGGCGAGGCTGCCGCGGCCGTGGCGCGGCTGCGCGCGGCGCCGGCGTTGCGCCGCGCCCTCGGCGCGCAGGCCCGCGCGGACATGGAGCGGCGGCTCGGGCCGGCCTACGTCGCCGAAATTGTCGACTTCTACTGCCGCGCCGTCGCCGCTCAGCCGTTCTGGGACGTCGGGCGCCGGCAGGCCTCGACCACGCGCTGAAGCTCCTCGATCTTGACCGGCTTGGCGACGTAGTCGTCCATCCCGGCCATCAGGCAGCGCTCGCGGTCCCCCTGCATCGCCAGCGCCGTCAGCGCGACGATGCGCGGGCCCCACTGCCCTTCCTGCGCCGCGCGGATCCGCCGGCAGGCCTCGAGGCCGTCCATCTCCGGCATGTTGATGTCCATCAGCACGAGGTCGTACTCCTGCCGCGCCGCCGCGGCGACCGCCTCGACGCCGTCGGCGACGACGTCGGCGCCGTAGCCGAGCCGCTGCAGCATCCGGACCGCGACCTTCTGGTTGACGATGTTGTCCTCGGCGAGGAGGATCCGCGGCGCGGACGGCTCGGCGGCCTTGGCCGTCTCGGCCGGCGGCCGCGCCGCGGCCGGCGCCGGCGCGGGTTCGCTCGGCGCGGCGGACGCGACGGGGACCGGCGCCGCCTCGAGCAGCGGGACGTCGATCGTGAAGCTGAAGACCGAGCCTTGGCCGGACCGGCTCTCGACGATCATCTCCCCGCCCATCATCTCGACGAGGCGGCGGCTGATGATCAGGCCGAGGCCGATCCCGCCGTAGCGGCGGGTCAGCGAGACGTCGATCTGGCTGAACGGCTGGAAGAGGTGGCCGAGCCGGTCCTCGGGGATGCCGATCCCGGTGTCGCGGACCGAGAAGCGGAGCGTGGCGCGGTCGCCCGCCCCTTCGTGCCGCGTCGTCGCCGCCACGTCCACCTGCACGCCGCCGCGTTCGGTGAACTTGATCGCGTTGCCGACGACGTTGACCAGCACCTGCCGCAGCCGCGCGCCGTCGCCCAGGACGAGCCGCGGGACGCGGGGATCGACGTCGAGCCGCAGGGCGAGCCCCTTCGCCCGCGCCTGCACGTCGAGCCACTTCAGGCACCCCTCGATGCAGGAAGCCGGCTCGAGCGGGCGCGCGTCGAGGTCGAGCTTGCCGGTCTCGATGCGCGAGAAGTCGAGGATGTCGTTGAGCAGCGAGAGGAGCACCTGGCTGCTGGCGCGGATCGCCTCCGCGTACTCGGACTGCTCGACCTGCAGCGGCGTGCTCAGCAGCAGCTCGGTCATTCCGACGACCGCGTTGAGCGGCGTGCGGATCTCGTGGCTCATCGTGGCGAGGAAGGTGCTCTTGGCGCTGCTCGAGGCGAGCGCCTCCTCCTTCGTCTCGCGCAGTTCGTCGAGCGCCTGCTGGCGCGCGAGGGCGCCGGCGAAGCTGTTGGCGACCGCGCCGAGGATCGCCTTCTCGCCGGCGGCGAGCGTGCGCTCGGCGCGGAGCATGTCGTAGCGCAGGACTCCCCAGAGCCGGCTCTCCACGAAGATCGGCGCGATCAGCGCGGCGCGGATCCCTTCCGACTGGAAGAACCGCCGCGCGTCCTCGGGCATCGTGCGCGCCGAGTCGGCGACGAGTTCGCCCAGCGCGAGGCGGGCGAAGATCGACGCCAGCTCGGGCGGCGGCGGGTAGCCCTGCAGTTCCGGCTTCCCCAACTCCGGCTCGATCCCCTCGGCGACCCATTCGTGGGCCAGCGAGAGGAGCGGGGCGGGGGACATCGGGTCGGGGATGAACTCGAAGACGCGGATCCGGTCCATGCCGGAGGCGCGGCCGAGAGCGGCGAGGGCGCGGTTCACCGCCGTCCCTTGGCTCGGCGCGGTCAGCAAATGCTCGGTCGCCTCCGCGACCCCCTTGGCCAGTTCGTCGCGCCGCCGGACTTCCTCCTCCGCGGCGCGGACCCGGCTGGCGTCCCTCATGATCCCGACGACGCCGAGGAACTCGCCGGCCGGCCCGTCGATCCGGCGGGTGTGGACTTCGCCCCACAGATAGCCGCCGTCCTTCTTGAGGTAGCGCATCTGGTAGCGGGCGAAGTCGGTCCGCCCTTCGAGCATCGGCTGGTAGTAGGAGAGGTTCCGGTCGCGGTCGGCGGGGTGGATGAAGTCGTGCGAGGGACGCCCCAGCATCTCCTCGATCGAGAAGCCGCTCAGCTTCGTCCACGCGTCGTTGATGTAGACGAACCGCCCCTCGTGGTCGGTCTGGACGACGACCTCTTCCATGCCGCGCGACTCGCGCACGAGCCGCTCGCGGCACTCCTCGAGCGAGGCCGCGGGCCGGCACGATTCGGGCAGCGGGAAGGGAAAGTCCTCGCGGAGCTCCCAGTCGAGGAGCAGGTTCCACTGTTCGGGGGTCGGGGGCGTGGAGCTGACCTCCAGCCCGAGGTCGAGCATCAGCTTGCGCAGCATCGTCCTTCCGCGCGCCGGACGAAGTCGCCCGTCGCCTCTCCGGTGCAAGTTAGGGCGCCGCGCGCCCGCCGTCGAGAAATCGCCGCGCTTCAGCGGGCCATCTGCCACGCCAGTCGCGCCACGAGGGCGAGACTGACCGCGATGACCATGCCGCGGACGACGCTCTGGCCGCGGCGGATCGTCACGTGGGCCCCGGCGAACGCGCCGAGCGCCTCGCCGCAGCCCATCGCCAGCGCGATCTTCCAGAAGAACAGCCCCTTGGCGGCGAAGACCGCGACGGCGGCGAGGTTCGAGGCGAAGTTGGCGACCTTGGCGTTGGCGCTCGCCGCGTCGAACGGATCCCGCCACAGCCAGACGTAGGCCATGATCAGGAACGTCCCCGTGCCGGGGCCGAAGAAGCCGTCGTAGCAGGCGATCCCGCCGGCCACGAGCGCCGCCAGCCAGGCCGGACGGGTCCGCGGCGGCAGCGGCCGCGCGGCGGGACGGCGCAGCAGGAGCAGCAGCGCCACGGCGAAGAGCAGCGCCATGACGAGGGGGCGCAGCACGTCGGGCGGGACGGCGGTGACCAAGGCCACGCCGAGCGCGGCGCCCGCGAGCGCGGGGAGGAAGCTCCGGCTCGCGCGCCGGCGGTCGAGCAGCGGCGAGCGGGCGAAGCGGGCCAGCGCCATGCCGGAGCCGAAGACGCTCTGGGACTTGTTGGCCCCGAGCGCCTGCGCCGGCGGAAGCCCCGCCAGCAGCAGGGCGGGGAGGGTGATCAGGCCGCCGCCGCCGGCGATCGCGTCGACGAAGCCGGCGGCCACCGCGGCGCCGCCGAGCAGCGTCAGGGCGAGCGGTCCGAGCGCGGCCGCGTCGACGATCATCGCCGGTCCCTCCCGCGCGGGACGGTTCGGGTCGCCGCGCGCGGCGATTGTCCGCCGGGCGCGGCGCGCGCGCGAGCGGCCGGCCGCGCCGCGTCGGCGTCGTGCGGGCGCCGTCGGGACCTGGGTCGGGCGCGGCGGGTCGGCGTCGCCGGCGAACCGCATGGAAAAAGCGAACGCCCCCGGGTTTCCCCGGGGGCGTCGGCGGAAAAGCGGAGAAACGTCAGGCGTTGGCTTCGACGTTCATCAGGACCTGGCGCATCTCGACCGTGTCGCCCTGCTTCACGTGCACGGCCTTGACCACGCCGCTCTGCTTGGCGTGCAGCTCGTTCTGCATCTTCATGGCTTCCAGGATGCAGACCGTGTCGCCGGCCTGGACGCGGTCCCCTTCCTTGACGAGGATCTTGATGATCAGGCCCGGCATGATCGCCGTCACGGCGCCCGCTTCGTCGGCGGAAGCCTTGCTGGCGGCCTTCTTCGTCTTGGCGGCCTTCGGCTCTTCGAGCCCGACCGCCTGCACGGGATAGGCGATGCCGTCGAACTTGGCCGAACCGCCGGCCACGTCCACGGCGTGCGGGGTGCCGTTGACGGTGACGTTGTTGCCGGACACCGTCGTCGGGAACTCCACGCCGTTCACGAGAACCAGGTCGCCGCGCCGTTCGATGTCGAACGCGATGCCTTCCAACGTGAGCTTGAACTTGGTCGCGGCCATCTCACCACCCCCGCGTCAGGGCGGCGCGCCCGGCCTGCTTCCAAGCCGCCACCGCCGGACCGGCGGCCGCGGCCTGGAGGCCGGCGGCCTTCGCCGCCTCCTTGGCGTCCGCCTGCTTGAACATCATCGCCGCGATCGCGGCGGCCATCTCTTCCTTGCCGCCGAGACCCTTGGCGCGCCGCTCGAAGAACGGCTTCGCGATCTGCGGGAACAGCGCGTAGGAGACGATGTCCTCCTCGCTCTGCGCCAGATCGCCGATCTCCCGCTTGGCCTGCTCCCAACCCGGGGCGAGCATGTCGGCGGGGCGGCAGGTGATCGGCTTCTCGTCGCCGATCGCCTTCTTGACGAGCCACTCGGCCACCGGGGCCGGGGGCGCGCCGTAGAAGCCGCGGATGTACTGCTTCACTTCCTCGGGGATCACCTTGTAGCGCTCGCCGAGCATCACGTTCAGCGTCGCCTGCGTGCCGACGATCTGGCTCGACGGGGTGACCAGCGGGGGGAAGCCCAGGTCGGCGCGGACCCGCGGAACCTCGGCCAGGACGTCGTAGTAGCGGTCCATCGCGCCCTGCTGGCGCAGCTGGCTGACGAGGTTGGAGAGCATGCCGCCCGGCACCTGGAACTCGAGCACGTTGACGTCCACCGGCGCGACGCCCGCCTCGAACGAGGCGTACTTCTTGCGCGTCTGGATCATCGTGCGCGCGACGCCGGCGAGCTTGGAGAGTTCGAGGCCGGTGTCGCGGTCCGTGCCGCGCAGGATCGCGACGAGCGTTTCCGTCGGCGGCTGCGAGGTGGAGAGGGCCAGCGCGGAGATCGCGGTGTCCACGCCGTCGATTCCGGCTTCGGCGCACTTGAGGAGCACGGCCGTGCCCATGCCGGAGGTGTAGTGCGTGTGGAGGTGGATCGGGATGCTCACGCCCTTCTTGAGCGCCTTCACCAGCTCGTAGGCCGAGTACGGGTCGATCAGGCCGGCCATGTCCTTGATGCAGATCGAGTCCGCGCCGAGGTCGGCCAGCTCCTGGCCCATCTCCACGAACTTCTGGATGGTGTGGACCGGGCTGGTGGTGTAGCTGATCGTCGCCTGGACGTGGCCGCCTTCGCGCTTGGCCACTTCCATGCAGTAGCGCATGTTCCGGATGTCGTTCAGGGCGTCGAAGATGCGGAAGACGTCCATCCCGTTCCGGCGCGCGCAGACGACGAAGTGCTCCGCGATGTCGTCCGGGTAGTGCTTGTAGCCGAGCAGGTTCTGCCCGCGGAGCAGCATCTGGGTCTTCGAGTTGGGCATCGCCTTGCGCAGCACGCGCAGGCGCTCCCACGGATCCTCGCCGAGGAAGCGCATCGCGCTGTCGAAGGTCGCGCCGCCCCAGCACTCGATCGAGAAGTAGCCCATCTGGTCGAGGATCGACGCGACGGGCAACATGTCCTCGAGGCGCATGCGCGTGGCGAGCAACGACTGGTGCGCGTCGCGCAGCAACGTCTCGGTGATCTTCAGTGGATTCTTTGCCATCTCACACCTCGCTCATTTCCGCCGGCGTCGCGAACATCTCCTTGGGCTTGATCATCAGCACCAAGGCCCCGTTCTCGGAGTACGGGCTGTGGGTCGTGTACGCGCGCACGACGGTGCTCTCGCCCTTCTTGAGGACGAGCGGCTCCTGATTGCGCAAACGGAGCGTGAACTCCCCGTCCATCACGATGTAGAACTCGTCCTTGGTGTGCCGGTGGAACGGGAACTCGCCCTTGAAATGCAGCACGTAAACCGCGTGGTCGTTGACCTGCCCCAGCTCGAGGTGCGTGTACGGGGCGTTCAGGACCGCCGCGAGTTCGTCGATGCTCGTCTTGCTGGCCATGTCCGTTCCTCCTCGGTCGGAAGGATGAGAGCGATCAAAGGGGCATCGTGTTGTGCTTGCGCGGCGGGTTCGTGTCGCGCTTGTTCTGGCAGGCCTTGAGCGCGGCGATCAGCTTCGGCCGCGTTTCCTTCGGCTCGATCACGTCGTCGAGGAAGCCGCGGGAGGCCGCCACGTACGGGTTGGCGAACTTGTCCGCGTATTCCTTGATCAGCTCGGCGCGGCGCTCGGCCGGGTCGGCCGCCTTCTCGATTTCCTTGCGGAAGACGATGTTGACCGCCCCGTCCGGGCCCATCACCGCGATCTCGGCCGACGGCCAGGCCGCGTTGAAGTCGCCGCGGAGGTGCTTGGAGCTCATCACGCAGTAGGCGCCGCCGTAGGCCTTGCGGGTGATCACGGTCAGCTTGGGGACCGTCGCCTCGCAGTAGGCGTGGATCAGCTTCGCGCCGTGGACGATGATCCCGCCGTGCTCCTGGTCGACGCCGGGCATGAAGCCGGGGACGTCTTCGAAGGTCACGATCGGGATGTTGAAGGCGTCGCAGAAGCGCACGAAGCGCGCGCCCTTGATCGAGGCCTTGATGTCGAGCACGCCGGCGAGGACGATCGGCTGGTTGGCGACGATGCCCACGACCGCGCCGTCGAGGCGGGCGAAGCCGACGACGATGTTGCCGGCCCACTGCTCGTGGATCTCGAAGAACTCGCCGTTGTCGACGACGGAGTGGATGACGTCCTTGATGTCGTAGGGCGAACGCGGATCGTCGGGGACGACGGAGTTCAGCGACTCGTCCATGCGGTTCGGATCGTCGCCCGTGTCCTGCTTCGGCGGATCCTCGAGGTTGTTCGCCGGCAGGTAGGCCATCAGGGCCCGCACCTGCTCGAACAGGTCGTCCTCGTCCTCGGCCACGACGTGGCAGACGCCGCTCTTCGCCGCGTGCGGCTTGGCGCCGCCCAACTCGGCCTGCGTCACGTCCTCGCGGGTCACCGACTTCACGACTTCGGGGCCCGTGATGAACATGTACGAGGTGTTCTTGGTCATGAAGATGAAGTCGGTCAGCGCCGGGCTGTAGACCGCGCCGCCGGCGCAGGGGCCGAGGATCAGGCTGATCTGCGGGATCACGCCCGAGGCCATCGTGTTGCGCAGGAAGATGTCGGAGTAGCCGGCGAGGGCCAGCACGCCTTCCTGAATCCGGGCGCCGCCGGAGTCGTTCAGGCCGATGATCGGGCAGCCGTTCTTGAGCGCGGCTTCCATCACCTTGCAGATCTTGGCCGCGTGGGTCGCGCCCAGGCTGCCGCCGAGGACCGTGAAGTCCTGGCTGTAGACGTAGACCTGCCGGCCTTCGATCATGCCCCAGCCCGTGACGCAGCTGTCGCCGAGGAACGTCTTCCCGGCGAGGCCGAAGTCCGTGCAGCTGTGGGTGACGAAGCGGTCGATCTCGTGGAACGACCCCTTGTCGAGCAGCGCCTCGAGCCGCTCGCGCGCCGTCTTCTTGCCCTTGGCGTGCTGCGCGTCGATGCGTTCTTGGCCGCCGCCCTGCAGTCCCTGCTCTTTCTTCTGCCGCAGGGCCTCGATCTTCGAGAGAGTAGCCATCGAGCCTCCTGGAGTGCGCCTCGTGGGCATGGTCGGATCACTGCCGTCGCACAAATATGCCGCGCGGGGTGAGTTCGCGCGGGCACGGGCGCCGTGTTTGCCGTGAAGAAATACGCGATCCGTCGTCCGCCGCGCCGCTCGTCGTCGCCGCGATGGCGGCGACCGCGCGGGCCGGAAACCGCAACATCTTACATGGCGCCCCAAGGGGCGGCCAGACGCGCGGCGCGGTCGTTCGGCGGCGGGATGCGCCGCCTCGACGGCCGCCCGGAGCGGCTTCCCCGCCGCCGCCTCCGGCGTATCGTAAAACCGGTCGCGACCGGCGACGGAGGATCGTCATGCCCCGCCTCGAATTCGAAACGCGCCTCGCCGCCGCGCCGGCCGAAGTCTTTTCGTGGCACGTTCGCCCCGGCGCGGCGACGCGCCTGCTCCCGCCGTGGCGTCGGGCGCGCGTCCTGCGCGACGACGGGGTGCGGGAAGGGACGCGGACGGCGGCGGAGCTGCGGTTCGGCGGGATGCGCCGCCGCCTGCTGGCGCGGTGCGTCGAGGTCGATCCGGACCGGCGCTTCGTCGTCGTCCAGGAACGGGGCCCGTTCGCGAGCTTCCGGCACGAAGTGCTCCTCGCCCCCGCGGACGGCGGAACGGCGCTCGTCGATCGGCTGGACTACGAGCTGCCGTGGGGCGCGGCGGGCCGCGTCGCCGCGGGCCGGGCGGTCGAGCGCGAGCTTCGGCGCATGTTCGAGCATCGGCGCCGCCGGGCCGCGGACGACATCGCCAGGCTGCAGGCGACGCCGCCGCCGGCGCGCGTCGTGGTCGGCGGGGCGTCGGGCCTCGTCGGCCGGCAGGTCGCGGCGTTCCTGCGGGCGGGCGGTTCGCGCGTGGCCGCGCTCGTCCGCCGCGAGCCGGAGTTCGGCGACGACGCCGTCTTCTACGACCCGCGGCGCGGGATTCTGGATCCGGCGGCCCTCGCCGGCGCCGACGCGGTCGTCCATCTCGCGGGGGCGCCGATCGCGGCGCGTTGGACGGCGCGGCGGAAGCGGGAGATCGAGGAGAGCCGCGTGGCCTCGACGCGGCTGGTGTGCGAGGCGCTGGCCAAGGCGCCGCGGCGGCCGCGCGCGCTGGTCGTCGCCTCGGCGATCGGCTACTACGGCGCGGGGCCGGGGGACGTCGAGTTCGACGAGGACTCGCCGGCCGGCGCCGACTTCCTCGCCGACGTCTGCCGGAGTTGGGAGGCGGCGACGCTGCCGGCGGAGGAGGCGGGGGTGCGGGTGGTCCGCCTGCGGCTGGGGATGGTCGTCGCCGCGGCCGGCGGGGCGCTGGCGAAGATGCT
The DNA here is from genome assembly GCA_021372775.1 of bacterium. Classification (NCBI taxonomy): domain Bacteria; species bacterium. The sequence goes on from JAJFTU010000424.1 coordinate 23,366, forward strand.
GCCCGCGTTCCGCTGCGGTCTCGGCGGGCCGTTCGGCGACGGGCGGCAGTGGGTCAGTTGGATCGCGCTCGACGACGTCGTCGGCGCCGTCGCCGCCTGCCTCGGCGACGAGCGGCTGCAGGGGGCGGTCAACGCCGTCGCGCCGGGGGCGGCGACGAACGCGGAGTTCGCGCGCGCGCTGGGGCGCGCTCTCGGGCGTCCCGCGGCGCTGCCGGCGCCCGCGGCCGCGGTGCGCTTCCTCTTCGGCGAGATGGGGGAGACGATGCTCCTCCGCGGCGCGCGGGTGCGCGCGCGGCGGCTCGCGGCGAGCGGCTTCCCGTTCCTTCGTCCGACGCTGGAGAGCGCGTTCGCGGCGGAGCTGGGGCTCCCCGCGCCGCGCTGACCGCCGCCGTCGGCCGGCTCGCGCTCCGCGGTTCGCGTCGCGCCCCGTCGATCTTCGCGTCCTCGCCGCGCGAATCGTCGCCGGTCCGCCCGCGCGCCGCCGCGCTGCCTTACGATGCGGGCGGAGGAACCGCGCATGACACATCGTCGAGTCCGGGGGGCGTTGGCCGGGGCGAAGCGGCGGCTGCCGCCGGGGACGTCCCCCGGCACGATCCGCGTCGATCCCGCCTCTCCGGCGCCGATCATCACCGCGATCGCCTACGGGCCGGAGGGAGAGGTCGTCGAGCGGCGCGTCGCCGCGGGCGAGCTGGCGGCGCTCAAGGGATCGGCGCCGATCCTGTGGGTGAACATCGAGGGGCTGGGGGACGCCGAGGCGATCCGCGAGATCGGGCGGGTCTTCGGCCTGCATCCGCTGGCGCTCGAGGACGCCGTCAACGTGCATCAGCGGCCGAAGGTGGACGCCTTCGCCGGCAACCTCTTCATCGTCGCGCGGATGGCCGACGAGGCGGAGGGACGCCTCTGCACCGAGCAGCTCGGGCTCTTCCTCGGCGAGGGGTTCGTGCTCACGTTCCAGGAGCGCCGCGGCGACTGCTTCGATCCGGTGCGCAACCGGCTGCGCCTCGCCGGGCCGATCCGCGCCAAGGGCGCCGACTATCTCGCCTACGCGCTGCTCGACGCCGTGGTGGACAACTGGTTCCCCGCGCTCGACAAGTGCGAGGAGCGGATCGACGTGCTGGACCGCGTGGTGCCGGTCGGCCCGCCGCGCGAGACGATCCGCGCGATCCACGACCTGCGCGCCGACTTGGTCGTCGCCCGCCGCGCGATTTGGCCGCTGCGCGACGCGCTGGCCGCGCTGGTGCGCGACCAGCACCCGCTGGTGCGGGAGGACACGCGGCTCTACCTGCGCGACTGCCAGGACCACGTCGTGCAGCTGATCGACGTGCTGGAGACGAGCCGCGAGCTGTCGGGGCAGTTGGCGGAGCTGCACCTCTCCTTCGTGAGCAACCGGCTCAACGAAGTGATGAAGGTGCTGACGGTGATCTCGACGATCTTCCTGCCGCTGTCGTTCATCGCCGGGCTCTACGGGATGAACTTCCAGCCGGAGAAGTCGCCCTGGAACATGCCGGAGCTGGGGTGGAGGTACGGGTATCCGTTCGCGCTGTTGTTGATGGCCGCGATCGTCGTCGCGATGCTGTGGTATTTCGCGCGGCGGGGGTGGTTGTCGTCTTCTGAACCGACCGACAGACCGTAGGCCGCTGGGCGCCGGCGGCTTGTGTTTCGCGCGTTGTTTCGTGGGGCGCGCGGGACTCGCTGGTCGCGCGCGGCGCGGCGGGGGGCGGCGGCTCCGCGACGGGGCAACGCTGCGCCGCCGCCCCCCGCCG
>JAJFTU010000425.1 GCA_021372775.1 bacterium
GGCGCGCGCCGCGGCGTCGGCGGCGAGCCCCGCCGCGGCGCGCGGCGCCACCGGCAGCGCCGCCCCGAGCCGCCGCAGGACGCCGGGGTCCTTGTCCATCACCTCGGCGAAGTAGGGCCAAGCCTCGGCCTTGCGACCCGCGGCGAGCGCGCTCTGCGCCATGCGCAGCGCGATCCGCGCCCGGATCAGGACCTCCGCCGGCGGCAGCAGCTCGCGGGCGCGCGCGCCGGCGGCGAGGCAGCGGGCGTAGTCCCCGGCGAGCCAGCGCGCCTCGGTCTCCAGCGCGAGGCGCGAGGCGTCGCGCATCTTCGGCGGGACCGGATCGTCCGGGATCGGCCCGGCGCGGCGGACGTCCTCGAGCAGGGCAAGCGTCGGGCCGGCGCCGAAGAGGGCGACCGCGTCGGGCTGCAGCCAGAACGGCGCCGAGAGCTCCGGCCGCAGATGGTCCACGCGGTCGGCGGGACGCATCCCTCCCGACTCCAGCAGCGGCTGCAGGCGGCGGCCGGTCAGCCACGCCTCCGCGGCGTGCTTCGCGGCGCGCCACCAGTGGACCGGCGCGACGCGCCACGGCGCGAGCGCGGCGTTCTCCCGCTCCTCCTCGGCCAGCGTCCGGCCGACGGCGCGGTCGAGCAGCTCCCCCTCGGCCATGATCTCCGAGGCCGAGCCGGACCAGTGCGCGGCGCGGTCGGGGGCCTCGAGGGCGCGGCCGCTCGCCCGCGCGGCCGACTCGGTCCGCCCCGCGACGAGCAGCAGCTGCCCCGCGGCGACGAGGTCTTCCGCGCCGCTGTGCTGCCGCACCCGCAGCGGCTGGCGGCGGGAGAGGTCGCGCATCCGCCGCGCGGCGTCGAGCGCCTCGGAGAGCCGCCCCTCGGCGACGAAGAGGGTCGCCAGGTCGCGCCAGGCGTTGGTGTTCTCGTCCGGGTGCTCGGTCGATTCGAGCAGCATCCGTTCGGCGTCGCCGTAGCGGCCCGACTCGAGCGCCGCCACCGCGACGTTGCGCAGCGCGAGGCCCAGCTCGAAGTCGACGCCGCGGACCGCCTTCAGCATCTCGAGGCAGGCGCGGTAGCCGTCGATCGCGCAGAGGCCGTTGCGCGCGATGATCTCCTCCATCCTCTCGCCCGAGGCGATCGCGCGCTTCGCCGCGCGCCGCGCCTCGTCGATCCGGCCGAGCTTCATCAGCGGCCAGACGTCCGCGGCGAAGGCGTCGGGGGCGTAGGCCTCGCGGAAGAGGCGCGTCGCGGCGAGCAGCTCCTTCTGCCGGCCGAGGTCGGAGAGCGCGGACATCTTTCGCGCGAGCAGCCGCATATGCCAAAGGCGCTCGTCGGGGCGGGGCCAGCCGCTGGGGAGCGAGATCCGGTCGAGCCCTTCCTGGTAGTGGTGGAGGGCGAGGGGGATGTTCCCTTCGCCGTCCTGCAGCGCGACGCCGAGGGCGTATTCGGCGCGGATCGAGGTCGGGTCGGCGGAGAGGATCGCCTCGGCGAGCTCGCGCGCCCGGACCAGCCGCGCGTCGCGGAGCGCCTGGATCGCCTCTTCTTCCTGCGGCGTGCCGCGCGGCTCCGGCTGCGCCTCCGCCTCCTGCTGCTCCGGCGGCGGCGGGGCGGGGGGCTCGGCGCGCGCCGAGCCGAGCGCCGCCGCGAGGACGGCGCCGAGGAGCGGGAGCGCGGCGCGGCGTTTCATCGCGAGGAGGATAGCGCGGCCGCTGGCGCGGAGCCTCCGCGCTGCCGACAATCGGGGGCGGAGGATCCGCCGATGTCCGTCGCCATGAGCGTGACCTACGAAGGGAACCTGCGCTGCCGCGCCGTCCACGAGCCGTCGGGCTCGGTCCTCGAGACCGACGCCCCGGTGGACAACGGCGGCCAGGGCGCCCTCTTCTCCCCGACCGACCTCGTCGGCGCCGCGCTCGGCGCCTGCATGCTGACGATCATGGGCAAGCTCGCCGAGCGGCGCGGGATCTCGCTCGAGGGCGCCGAACTGCACGTCGAGAAGGCGATGGTCGCCGACCCGCAGCGGCGGATCGGGACGATCGCGGTCCGCGTCGCCATGCCGGCGGGGATCGATCCCGCGCTGCGGCCGCTGTTCGAGAACGGCGCGCGCAGCTGCCCGGTGCTGAACAGCCTCGACCCGCGGATCGAGAAGACCGTCTCGTTCGAGTGGCGCTGAGGTCCCGCGGCGCCGGGCCGCGGGACGTTCCGCTTCAGCGCCGCAGCGTGCTCCGGGTCGCCGTCTCGAGCGGCCCGGCGAGCGCCTCGCGCACGATCGCCGTCGGATCGCCGCCGCCCGGCGCGAGCGCGAAGCGGTGGGCGAAGAGCGGCGAGGCGAGCGCGTCCAGATCCTCGGTCGAGACGTAGTCCCGCCCTCGCAGCAGCGCCCGCGCCTGCAGCGCCGGCGCGGCCTGCACGAGGGCGCGCGTCGAGATCCCCTGCGCCACGCGCGGGTCGGCGCGCAGCGCGCGGGCCGTGTCGACGAGGCATTCGATCAGCGGCTTGGCGAGGACGACCGAACGCTCGACGGCGCGCCGCGCCGCGAGGAGCTCGTTCCGCGCGACGCGCGGCCGGTCCGAGACCGGCGGATGCAGACGCCGGCGGAACGACTCCACGACGCTCAGCTCCGCGCCGCGCTCGATGTAGTTCATCCGCACCTTGAAGAGGAACCGGTCGAGCTGCGGCGCGGGGAGCGGGTAGGTGCCGGCGAGCCCCAGCGGGTTCTGCGTGGCGATGACCATGAACAGCTCGTCGAGCGGATGCGTGACGTTGTCCACCGTCACCTGCCGCTCGGCCATCGCCTCGAGCAGCGCGGCCTGCACCTTCGGCGAGGTCCGGTTGATCTCGTCGGCCAGCACGATGTGCGCGAAGACCGGCCCGGCGAGGAACTCGAAGCTGGCCCGCTCGGGGTGGAAGACCGACGTCCCCGTGATGTCGGACGGCAGGAGGTCGGGGGTGAACTGGATCCGCCGGAACGGCACGAAGCCGTCGGACGGGTCGGCCTCCACCGCGTCCCCGAGGGCGCGGGCGAGCATCGTCTTGCCGGAGCCCGGATAGTCCTCCAGCAGCACGTGCCCCCCCGCGAGGAGCGCGGTGACGATCATCTCGACCACTTCGTCGCGGCCGACGATCGCGTCCGACAGCCGGTCCCGCACCCGCCGCGCGACGTCGGCCGCCGCGGCGAGCCCGTCGTCGGCGGAAGTCTCCGGAAGGGACTTTTCGCTCTGTTCCACGATCTGCGCCTCGCTGCGCGGACCTCGCCGCGCCTTGTCAAATCTTACCTGCTGCGCCGCCAACTCCACGGATTTACCAGCGCCGCGATCCGGCGGAGGCCGCCCGTCCCCTTGACCTCGCGCTTCGCCGCGCGGGCCAGGGCGAGCGCTTCGCGCGGATCGGCGGCGCGGCGGCCGAAGCGGGCGGCGAGATGGCGCGCCGTCAGCGCGCCGAACGACGGGGCCGCCGCCCGCGCGGCGAACGCCTCGCGCGTTTCGCCGAGCCGCCGCGTGAACCCGGCGTCGGTCAGCCGGTCGAGGGAGGCGCGGTAGGCGGCGCGCGCCGCCCGGTCCCGCCGGGCGAAGAGGGGCGCGGCCCGGCGCCACCCCTTGACCGCGTAGCCGCCCGCGGCCGCGGCGCCGAACGCCAGCGCCAGCGCGCCGAGCGTTTCGCGCCACGTCGGCAGCCGCCAGGAGCGGGCTATCAGCGGCTGGATCTTGTCCTTCTTGGGGCGCGCCATCTCGCCCAGCAGGCGCTGGAGGTCGATGTCGGGCGCCGGCGCCGGCGGGTCGAGCGAGGGCGGGGAGGGGTCGAGCGGCATCCAACCGATGCCGTCGAGGTAGATCTCGGCCCAGGCGTGGGCGTCGCCGGCCCGCAGCAGCAGCGCCGACCCGGAGGCGCGGCGCTCCGCCTCGACCGCGTACCCCGCGGCGACGCGGGCCGGCAGGCCGAGCTCCCGCGCGAGGTAGGCCGCGGCGTGGGCCAGATGCACGCAGTAGCCGATCCGGTCGCCGAAGAGGAAATCGGCCGTCGGATCGGTCGCGGCGGCGTGGCGCGAGCGGAGCGAATAGCGGGTGTTCGACGACAGCCAGAGGTAGACCGCGATCGCCCGCGCCGCCGGATCGCCGCGCCGCGCCGGGCGGAGCTGCTCGAGGACCTCCTGGGCCAGCGCGTTGTAGCGCGGGTCGGGCGGCGTCTCGAGGTAGAGCTTGCGCACCTCCTCGGGCCACGCCGGGTCGCCCGCCCCGCGCCCCATCCAGTCCTTGGGCGGCGCGACGAGGACCGCCGAGCGGGTCTCGTAGACGCGCGTGAAGAGGGCGGGATCGGCGTTTTCGGCGGGGGCGAACTGGACGCCGTCGGCGAGGACCGGCGGCTGCACGTGGTCGCGCAGCAGCGAGACCGTGGCCGGGAGCAGGCGGCGCGCGCTCCCCAGGCCGACCGCGGGGCGCGACGCCTCCCCCGCGGGAAAACCGTCGAAGAGGTCGGCGTCGGCGCCCGGCACGTAGGCGCGGACGAGGCGGCGGCCGTTCCACTGCGAGAAGGCGAGTTGGCGGAAGTAGAAGACGCCGCCGGTCGGCTCGACGTCGTCGTGGAGCACGGCGACCGCCACCGGCACGTTGCTCCCCTGCGTCGAGTAGTCGTCCTGGAACGGCACGAGCTCGGTGGACGAGTTCCCCTGGCCTTCGAGGCCCAGCGCGCCGACGCGCCCCGGCGAGCCGGGGCGGCCGCCGCGGTCGGCCCCCTTGCCGCCCTCGCGCGGATCGCCGGAGAGGCCGAACGGATCGCGGAACGGGAAGCGGAAGAGGCCGACCGTCGGGGCGGCGACGACGACGAGGACCGCGAGGACGAAGGCCGCGGCGGCCGTCGCCCAGGCGCGGGCCGCGGCGCGCGGCCGGAGCAGCGCGACGGCGGCGAGGACGCCGGCGACGACGCCGATGACCGTCAGCAGCAGCGCCGGATGCCATCCGTGCAGCCACGCCATGTCGGCGAGGCCGAGCGGGCGGTTGATCGCGCCGCCGCGGTGCGGCGCGAGGAGCGCGCCGACCATCAGCGCCAAGGCGAGCGCGGCGAGGACGCGCGGGGCGGCGCGCCGCGCCGCCCAGAACCCGAGCGGAAAGGCGGCCGCGGCGGAGACGGCGGCCAGCGTCAGCGCGTCGAGCAGGCGCGCCGCGTGTTCCGGCCAGGGCGCGGCGCCGGGGACCGGCGCGAGCGCGAGGAGACGCAGCAGGCCGAGCGCGAGGGCGAGGAACGCGGCGGCGAGAAACGGCGGGACGAAGGCCCGCATCCGCGCCGCGGCGAGCCGCGCGCCGCAGAGCGAGGCGGCCGCGGCGCCGACCGCGCCGGCGCCGATCCCCCAGGCCGACGCGCGGTCGAACCAGACGACGCCGGCGGCGAGGGCCAGCGTGACGGCGACCGCGAGGTCCGATCCGGCCGGCTTCGGGACGGCCTTCATCGCGCCTCCGCCCGCGCTTCGAGCGCCTCGATCCGCCCGGCGCGTCGGTCGAGGAGCGCGGCGCGGACGCCGGCCGCGGCGAACAGCCGGGCCGACGCGCGCATCTCGTCCCACGTCGGGCCGGAGGGCCGCTCCTGCGCGAAGAGGATCCGCCGCGCGGCGCCGCCGGGCCGGGACTCGGGACGGACGTCGGCGCAGAGCAGGGCGACGAACCGCTCCTGCGCGGCGCCGACCGCGGCGAAGACGCGCGGCGCCCAGTCGCCGAGCCGGGCCGGGACGATCAGCAGCACCGGGTCGTCCGCTTCGACGAGCGGGTCGGCGAGCGCCGCGGCGAGGTCGGCGCCGCCGCGCCCGCGGTGGGCCGCCGAGCCGGCGACCGCGGCGAGCGCGGCCGCGCAGTCGGCGGCGGGGCGGGGGGCGCCGTCCGCCGCGAAGCGCATCCCCTCGCCGAGCAGCGCGCTCTCCACGACGACCCGGGCCGCGGCCGCCGCGGCGTCGTCCCCTTCTCCGGCGACGAGATAGACGAGCGGACGCCGTTCGGGGGCGCGGGCCTGCTCGGGGGCGCGCACGACGAGGCGCCGCGAACGGGCGTAGACCTTCCACAGGATCAACCGCGCCGGATCGGAGCGGGTGTAGGGCCGGGCGTCGATCAGGTCGCCGCGCGCCGGTCCCCACGGATGGGAAAGGAGGTCGCCGCTGGCGAGGCAGGCGGCCAGTTCGGCGACGGCGATCGCGCCGGGGTCGGGAAGGACGAAGGACGGCCGCGCCTCGGCGAAGCGGCCCGAAACCCGCCAGAGGCCGAGCAGGTCTTCCTGCGCGATCTCGCGCACGATCGACGTGCCGTTCCACCGTCCGCGCGGGCGGACCTCCTCGCGCAGCCAGCCGTCGTCCGGGACGAACTCCGCGTCCGCGGCCGGCTCGAGCCAGAGGGCCCGCGGCCGCGCGACGAGCGGCAGCGCGCGGCGCGGCATTTCGAGGCCGCCGCGCCCCGGCGCCCCCTCGACGCCTTCGAAGCGCGCCTCGCCGGAGGACGCTCGACGGACTTCGAGCTGCAGCGCGATCGCCGCCGCGGCGACGAGCGCGCCGTCGAGCAGCAGCAGCCCGATCCAGAGCAGCCCGACGAGCGTGAAGACGAGGTCCATCCGGGCGCGGCCGACCGCGAACAGGCCGGCGCCGGCGGCGAGGAGCGCCGCCCCCGATGCGGTCAGCGGCCAGCGGCGCGCGATGCGCCGCGCCGCCCCGCCGAACTTCCGTGCCGCGCGTTCAGCCACGGGGCGAGTTTAAGGCCTTGTCCGGATTATTCACGCGGCGCCCGCGCCGCGCGACGCGGACTTCGCCCGCTTGCGGAGACCCGGTCACTTCGCGGCCGGCGGCGGCTCCGGCGCGAACGACGCGGGGTCCTTCTGCAGTTCGGCCCAGAGCCCCGGCAGGTTGGCGAGGAAGACGCCGGGCCGCCCGCCGACGCGGCCGTAGCGCGCGCCGCCGGGGGTCGCCTCGCCGGCGAACTCGATCCGCGCGGCCTCCGTTCCGTCTCCCTTGAAGAGGGCGATCGTCGCTTCGGCCGGCGCGCCCGCCGCGGCGTCGGCCGGCGGCGCGGCGAAGTACTGGTCGGCGCGCAGCGCGCAGATCTGCGCGAGGAGGCTGCCGACCGCGGTGGCGTCGGCGGCGGCGCCGCCGCCCTCCTCGAAGCGCCAACCATCGGCGCCGTCGCGGGCGAAGGTGGCGGCCGCGGCGCCGGCGCGCGCGATCGTGAACCGCGCGATCTCCTTCGACGACGCGGGGACGAGCCGCTTGTCGCGCAGATCGTCCGCCGGGCGGTCGAGCAGGTCGAAGAGTTCGCCCGGCACGACGGCGTACGAGTCGTCGCCGGCGACCTCGGCGTAGCGCCGCCCGCCGGGCGCCTCGGCGGCGCCGACGCGGAGGGCGCGGGTCGCGCCGCCGAGCGTCAGCGTCGCGCCGACGCCGCGCGCGAAGCCGGTCGCCTCTTCGCCGCCCTGCACCTCGTCCCGCCCCAGGCGCGTCTCGGCCTTGGCGAACGCGAGCGCGCGCAGCAGCGTCCGCACCGTCTCGCCGTCGGCGGCGTCGTCGATCGGCCGGCCGATCCGCCAGTCGGCGCCGCGCCGTTCGAGCGCGACCGCGCCGTGCGGGCCTTCGATCTCGATCTTCTCGACGCGCGGGACGTCGAGCCCCGGCAGCAGCCGCGCCGCCTCCTCGCGGCGCTCGTCGCTTCCCGCCGTCCGGCCGAGCCAGAAGAACCACGCGCCCCACAGCGCCGCCGCGGCGCCGACGAGGATCAGGATCGAGCGAACTTTCATCGCGCGCGTCCGCCGCCGCGGCGCCGGGCCCAGACGTACAGGCCCGCGCCGACGGCCATGGCGGGCAGCAGCAGGACGAGCGTCGCGAAGAGCGCGTCGAGCTGCGGCCCGGTGAGGAACAGTCTCGCCAGCCGCCGGTCCTTCGGCCGCAGCCCGAGGGCGTTCCCCTCGTCGAGCAGCCAGTCGGCGGCGTTGAGGGCGAACGAGCCGTTCGCCAGGCGGTCGAAGGCGAGGTTGCTGAAGGAATCGACGTCGCCGACCGCGAGCAGACGGCCGCCCCGCTCGCGCTCGGCGGCGAGGGCCAGCGCGAGCGGTCCCTTGAGGTCGTTCTTGTCGAGCGCGACCTGCCGCAGATGCGCGAGGTCGGTCTCGCCCCACGACGCGTCGGACGATTCGGCGAGCGAGTGGACGACGACGTTCGCCGGGCCGGGCTTGGCGGCGCGGAGCGAGCGGGCGAGCACGAAGAGGACCGGCTGGCCGCGCAGCGAGGAGGTCACGGGATGGAGGCCGAGCGTTTCGGCGTAGAACGTCTCGGGGCCGAGGAACGGCACGCCGCGCCCCGGATCGACGACGACGTCGGCGTCCTCGGCGACGCCGAAGCGCGCGAGCAGCGGCCCGAGGCCGTCGTCGACCAACGCGTCGCCGCCGCGCCGCAGCGTCGGCTCGAGCAGCAGCAGCGCGCGGCCGCCTCCCTCGAGATAGCGCGTCAGTGCGTCCCGCTCGGCGGGGAGCCACGGCGAGGTCGGACCGGCGACGACGACCAGGTCGGCGTCCTTCGGAACCTCCGTCGCCCCGACCGCGTTCCACGGGGCGACCGCTACGTCCTCCCGCTCGAGCCCCGCGGCGAAGCGCGAGAGGCCCGGCTCCGCGGCGGCGAGGGGATCGCGCTCGCCGTGCCCCGCGGCGAAGTAGACGGTCGGGCGCTTGGCGCGGGTCACCGCGGTCAGGGCGCCGGTCACCGCCGGCTCGACCTTCAGCGCGCGCACCGGCGGCGTGCCGCTCGACGGCGCGCCGGCGTCGAACTCGACCATGTCGAGCAGGCGGATCTGCTTGCGGCGCGCCCCCGACTCGACGACCACGACGTCGATCGAATCGCGCAGCGGGTCGAGCCCGAACTCCTTCAGCAGCGCCTGCGCGCGGAGCGGGTCGCGCCGCGGGTCGATCCGCTCCAGCGTCACCCGCTTCGGGTTCGCCTGGCGGTAGGCCTCGAGCAGCGAGTCGATCTGCCGCAGCGCGTCGGGGGAGACGGGGCCGCCGTCCACGAGGAAGGAGACGATCCGCACGTCGCGGCCGAGCCCGGCCGCCGCGCGTCGGCTCTCCTCGGAGAGGGTGTAGAGCCCGCTCTCCGTCCAGTCCCAGCGGACGGGGAACTTCGCCGCGGCGACGTTGGCCAGCGCGGCCAGCGCCAGCGCGGCGAGGATCGCCGCCGCCGTTCCGCCGCCGCGGAGCGCGGGGAAGCGGATCGCCACGCTCACCTCCCCTTGGCCGCTTCGAGCAGCCGCGCCGCCGCGAAGAGGAAGAAGGCCGTTCCGGAGACGGGGTAGACGATCCGCCGCAGGTCGACGAGGCCGCGCGGGAAGTCGTCCATCGTCCGCAGCAGGTCGATCTGGGAGAGCGCCGCGCGCGCCGCGTCGCCGGTCGCGACGAACGAGGCGAGGAACGGCGTGAGGAAGAGGGCCGAGACGAGGGCGAAGCCGACGACCGCGGCGACGATCTGGTTGCGGCAAAGGGCCGAGGCGCAGACCGCCGCGGAGAGGAGATAGCCGCCGACGAGCAGCAGGCCGAGGAAGCCGCCCGCCGCGGCGCGGAAGTCGATCTCGCCGAGCCGCGAGAGGAGCAGCGTGTAGAGCGCCAGCGGGCTGAAGAGGACGATGAAGAAACCGAGCGCGGCGAGGTACTTGCCGAGCGTCACTTCCCCTTCCGTGACGGGGGCCGTGAGCAGCGTCTCCAGCGTGCCGGTCTGCCGCTCCTCGGCGATCAGGCGCATCGCGATCAGCGGCAGGCTGACGATCAGCGGCAGCCAGAAGAGCAGCCCCGAGAAGAAGAAGCGCATGATCTCGGCCGCGGGGAAGCCGGCCTGGTTGAAAGACTCCAGCGCGAGCCAGAAGTTCCAGCCGTTGAGCAGGAGCAGCGCGGTCAGCACGACCCACGCCAGCGGCTGGTAGAAGAACGACCGCAGCTCCCGCCCGGCGATGCAGAGGACGGCGCGCGCCCCGTTCATGGCCTCGTCCCTCCGTCGTCCGCCGGCGCGTCGCCGGCGACCTGCGCGAAGACCTCCTCGAGCCCCGGCGAGCGCCGCGTCAACTCGCGCAGCGGCAGCCGCAGCGCGGCCGCGCGCTCGAAGATCGCCGCCCGCGGATCCCCGTCCGCGGCGACGTCCACGCTGATCCACTCGTCGCCGAGGTCGCGCTCGGCCGCGGCCCGGCCGAGCCCAAGGAGCAGCTCCGCCAGGCGGCCCCGCTCGCGCGCCGGAATCTCGATCGTCGTCGGCGCCGCGAGGCCGCGGCGCAGCTCCGCGGTGGCGCCGCAGGCGACGATCGCGCCGGCGCGGAAGATCACCACGCGGTCGGCCACCTGCTCGACTTCGTGCAGTTGGTGGCTGGAGAAGAGGATCGTCCGCTCGTCGGCCAGCTCGCGCACCAACGCGCGCGCCTCGCGCGCCTGCAGCGGATCGAGCCCGCCGGTCGGCTCGTCGAGCACCAAGACCGGCGGGTCGGCGACGATCGCGTCGGCGATCCCGACCCGTTGCCGGAACCCCTTGGAGAGCGTGCCGATCACCTGCTCCGCCGCGTCGCCGAGGCCGCAGCGGTCGATCGCCCGCGCCGCGGCGGCGATCCGGTCCTTCCGCCGCCCCTTGAGCGCGGCGCGGAACTCGAGGTACTCGTTCACCCGCATCTCGGGGTAGAGCGGGTTCGTCTCCGGCAGGTAGCCGATCGCGCGGCGCGCTTCGAGCGGACGCTCGGCGACGTCCACGCCGGCGACCCGCGCCGACCCGGAGGTCGGCCGCAGATAGCCGCAGACGAGGCGCAGCGTCGTCGTCTTGCCGGCGCCGTTCGGTCCGAGCACGCCGAGGACCTCGCCGCGCTCGGCGCGGAAGGTGGCCTCGCGCACGGCGACGACGGCGCCGAAGCGCCGCGTCAGCGCCGTCGCTTCGATCATCGGGCCTCGCCCTTGTCCGGGGCGGAACGCGGGGCGTCGCCCCCCGCCGCGGCGCGCGGGAGCGGGCCGGCGGGGGCGGGAAGCGGCGCCGCCGCGGGCGCGGGAAGCGGGGTGGCCGCGGGGGCGCGGTCGCGCGGCGCGTCGGCCGGCGGCTTCGGCGCGGGACGCGGCGCGCGCCAGGTCAGCGGCGGGATCTCGTCCTTCACCTCCGAGCCGAAGAACTTGTAGTTCGCGTACTCGATCGTCTCCTTGGAGAGCGTGCGGCGCGATTCGGCGCCGGTCTGCTCGAACTTCACGATCTCGACCTTCGTCGGATAGGTGAAGCCGTCGTGCTCGTACTCGTAGTCGACGGTCATCTCGAAGCCGACCGGCGGCGGCGCGGCGACGAATCCCAGGAAACGGAACGCCTGCATGTAGCGCTGCAGCTCGGAGTAGATCCGCTCGTCCTGCAGGACCGGCCGCGCGACGACGCGGATCAGGTTGCCGGTGCGGAACTCGATCTCCGCCTCGCCCGACCACTCCGCGACGCGGCGGCGCTTGCCGAGCGGCGCCGAGGTGACCCACGAGACGGGGATCGCCAGCCGCCACGGCGTGGTGTGCCACTCGCCGACCTCGTACTTCAGCGTCGAGGCGACCCGCGCGTCGAAGATCGCGAACCAGAGGTACGGCTCGGGAACGCTCGGCGCGTAGTTCGCCTCGCTCGGCGGATTCGTCCCCGGCTTGGTGCGCAGCGCGCGGAACCCCTCCGGCGCGGCGGGATCGGTGATCAGCAGGTAGTCGTAGTCGCGCGACTTTTCGCGCGAGGCGACCTCGTTCTCGTACGCCGACTCGCGCACGGTCTCGCGGCAGCTGAACTTCAGCGCGCGGCGCGCGTAGCCCTGCGCCTTGGCGGCGAGGACGTTCTGCAGGTCGGCGGGGAGCGGCCCCCATTCCGGCGCTTCGTCGCGCGGCTCGGCGGCCCCGGCCAAGCCCGCGCAGAGCGCGAGCAGAAGGAGCGTCGTGCGGACTCTCATCGTTTCGGCGATCCTCCGCGCGCCTTCGGGGCGCGGCCAATGAAGGTGTACCCCTTGGCCTCGCGGTGCAAACGGCGGACGGCGGCGACTCCCCCCGCGCCGAGCGTCGCCGCCAGCCAGGCGGACTCGAAGTTTTGGTCGGTGCGGGAGACGGTCGTGTTGTCCACGGAGAGCGCGACCGGCACCCCCGCCTCGAGGAAGGCGAGGATCGGGTGCGGCGTCCCCTTCTTCACCGCGCCGGTCTGATAGTTGCTCGTGGGACAGCACTCGACGACGATCTTGTCCTTCGCCAGGCGCCGCATCAGCGCCTTGTCGCCGAGCGCGGCGCAGCCGTGGCCGATCCGCTCCGCGCCGTCCTCGTCGATCGCCTGCCAGATGTAGTCCGCCGGCCCGTCCTCTCCCGCGTGCGCCGTCAGGCCGAGCCCGCCGGCGCGCGCGATCTCGAACGCCTCGCGGAACAGCCGCGGCGGATTGCCGCGCTCGGGCCCGGCGATGTCGAAGCCGACGACCCCCGACCGCTCGTGAAGATGCTCCGCCTCGCCGATCGCCTGCCGGGCGAGGATCTTGGCGATGTGCGGGCCGTGCTGGCGCATGGCGATGATCACGAGGCCGCAGCGCATCCCGCGGACCTCGCGGCAGACTTGGTTCATGCCGGAGAGGACCGCGCGCACCGCCTGGCGCACGGTGAGGCCGGCGTAGGTGTGGATCACCGGCGAGTAGCGCAGCTCGAGCGTCCGGACGTGACAGGCCGCCGCTTCGCGGACGATCGCGGCCGCCGCCTCGCGGATGTTCTCGTAGAACTGCGTGATCCACAGCGGGTAGTGGAACTTGTCGAGATAGGCGAGGAGCGACCCTTCCTCGTCCGGCTGCAGCTCGAGCCGGCGCCGCATCTCGCCCATCGTCGTCACCGGATGGAGGTCGTGCCGCCGCAGCAGGCGCCACATCGTCCGCGCGGGGATCGAGCCGTCGACGTGCTGGTGGAGCTCGACTTTGACGATCCGCCGGACCGACTCCGGGACCGCGGGGCGCCGCGCGCTCATCGTCCGCCCGTCTCCGTGTCCGCGTCGTCCGCCTCGCAGCGGAGGATGCGCGCCCAGCGGGGCGGCGGGGGAGGCCCGCCGAGGAGCCTCAGATTGGCGGCGCCTTGCCCGCATTCGGCGCAGTCGGGATGCGTGCGGTAGGCGTGGCGGAAGACACAGTCCCGCGCGACGTACCAGACCCGGAACTTCCAGCAGTAGAAGTCGTCGTGAGGTCCGCGGGCGCCGCCGTCCACGTGCGTCTCCTCGTCGAGCGGAGAATATCAGCGCGCGCCCGGAGGCACCAACCGCCCGCCCGCGGCGCCGGACCGCGCGCGGGACCGATCTCCCCGCTCCCGGGCGCGCCCGGAGCGGGGAGATTCCGTCGAGGCAAAAGGTAGGCTAAGGAAGCGGCGCGCGCCGCGCGCTGATTCGGCGGACGACTTCCTTCTCCTCCGGGAACTCGTCCCCTTCCTCGGCCTTGCAGAAGACCCGCTCGCCGTCGGCGAAGACGTCGAACACGCCGCCCCGGCCGGGAACGAGTTCCGGATCGGCCCCGAACGTGCGCTTGAGCGTGGCCGCGAGACTCGCGGCCTGGGGTTCGTAGTTTCAGACGGTGCAGTAGACGATGCGGAGCTTCATCGGACGGCCCTCCCGCGGGTCAGGACCGGA
The DNA here is from genome assembly GCA_021372775.1 of bacterium. Taxonomy (NCBI): domain Bacteria; species bacterium. Next base: position 13,603 of record JAJFTU010000425.1, read on the forward strand.
CCGGGCTCTCCGCGGACCACGCCGCGACCCGGTTCCGGCCGCCGCTCTTCGCAACGTACAACGCTTGGTCGGCCCGGGAAAGGAGCTCTTCGTCCCCCGCCGCGGAGTCCGCGCCGTGGGAGGCGACGCCGACGCTGATCGTGACGACGCCGGACGGCTTGTTCCCGGCGTGGGGAATCTTCGCCCCCTCGATCGCCCCGCGCAGTCGCTCGGCGACGACGACCGCCCCCTGCGCGTCGGTCTCCGGCAGGATGCAGACGAACTCCTCGCCGCCGTAGCGGTAGACCTTGTCCGACACGCGCAGCGCGCCGGCGAGCAACTGGGCCACCGCGCGCAGCGCGCCGTCCCCCGCCTCGTGCCCCAGCGAGTCGTTGTAGAGCTTGAAGTGGTCGATGTCGATCATCACCACGCTGAAGGCGCGCGAGAAACGCTTCGCGTGCTCCCGCTGGCGCGAGAAGTCCTCGTCGAACGAGCGGCGGTTGGCGATCCCGGTCAGGCCGTCCACGAGGGCCATGCGCCGCAGCTGCTCGTTGCGCTCGGCCAGCTCCGCCTCGAGGCGCGTCACCCGCTCGCCGGCCTTGATCCGGACCATCAGCTCGTCGCGGTCGAACGGCTTGGTGACGTAGTCGTCGGCGCCGGCCTCGAGGCCGAGGACGATGTCCTGCTTGAGGCCGCGGGAGGTGAGGAGGATGGCGTAGATGTACCGGTCGGCGGCCTCCTCGCGCAGCTTGCGCACGAGCTCGAGGCCGGTCATCTCCGGCATTTCCCAGTCGGCGATGACGAGACGGATGTCCTCGCGCTGGAGCGTTTCCCAGGCGGCCCGTCCGTTCTCCGCGCCGACGACGTCGTGGCCCATCTTCTTCAGGGCCGCGGCGAGCAGCTTGCGCGAGATCGGTTCGTCTTCGGCGATCAGGATGCGCATCGGTTCATTCTAGCAAATAGTCTTGACGAATTCGGCGAGGCGCGCGAGTTCGGCGTCGAGCCGCTCGATCATCGGCTCGAGTCCGGCGGCGACGCCTTCGCGCCCCTTCATCTCGAGCGTCAGCGCGGCCTCGCGCAGCGGCGTGGCGGCGAGATTGGCCGCGGCGCCCTTGATGGCGTGCGCGACGCCGGCGACCTTGACCGGGTCGGCGGCCGCCGCCGCGGCGCGAAGCTCCACGATCCGCGGCGGGACGTCCTCGAGCAGCAGGTCGAGCAGCTCCTTGTAGAAGTCCATCTCCCCGCCCGCGCGCTCCAGTCCGTCGGCGACGTCCAGCGGGCACGGAGTTTCCGATCCGGCCATCGTGGTCTTCTCCTCTCGTCCGGTCCCCCGCCGCGGCGCCGCGGCGGCCGCGGGACCTGTCCCCGGGACTCATCGGCCGGGGCGGCCGAATGTTGACCCCTGTTTCGCGGCCGCGTCCAGCCGGCCCCGCGTCCCGCGGCGCCGTCCCTTGCGCGGCGGGCGGGGCGAGGCGATGCTGGCAGGCCGCGCCCGGACGCGGGGCGCCGCGCCGACCGGCCCGCGAGGCGGCCGCGCGCGTCCGCGCCCCCGGGGCGCCCGGAGGCGTCATGCCGAGCCAACCGTCCCGCGATCTCGAAACCGTGCCGAATCCCGCCCCCGAACGGGTCTACCGCGTGCGGATGGTCGCGCCGGAGTTCACCTGCGTCTGCCCGCGGACCGGGCAGCCGGACTTCGCGACGATCGTCGTCGAGTACGCGCCGGGGGAGAAGCTGATCGAGCTGAAGGCGCTCAAGCTCTACCTCTGGTCGTGGCGCGACGCGGGGATCTTCCACGAGGCGGTCGTCAACCGGATCCTCGACGACCTCTCCGCGGCGGCGGCGCCGCGCTGGATCAGCGTCGCCGGGTTCTTCAAGGTGCGCGGCGGCATCACGACGACGGTGGTCGCCGAGCGCGGGACGCGCCCGGAGGCGCTCCCCTCGTTCCCCGCGCCGCCGACGGCGGAGGAGGCGTGATGGCGGCGCCGAAGCTGCGGCCGACGCGGATCGAGCTCTTCCCGAACGCGGAGATCGGGCTCCTCTGGGAGGACGGCCGGGAGGACTTCCTGCCGGCGCGCGAACTCCGTCTGGCCTGTCCCTGCGCGGAATGCGTGGACGAGAACAGCGGCCGGCGGACGCTCCGCCCGGAGTCCGTTCCCGAGGGCGTGCGCGCGTTGTCGTTCGCGCCGGTCGGCGCCTACGGCGTCCGCTTCGTCTGGTCCGACGGGCACGACGTCGGGATCTACTCGTACACGTTGCTGCGCCGCATCGCCGAGTGAGCCGGGGCGGGGACGGCGGGGCCGCGGTCCGGCCGCCGCCCGCCCTCCGCGGACGCGGTCGGCCGGCGCGTCAGGCGGGACGGCGCCTCGTTGAACAGCATCGGCGCCAAGTCGTCGCTTCCCCGCGGCAGCGTTTCGAAGAGCGGCGCCAGACGCCGCAGGTTCTGCAGCGCGGACTTGGCGTCGTTCTCCTTCCCCTCGGTCCGCGCCAGACGCCACAACTCGGCGAAGATCTCGAACAGATCGGCGTTCAACCCCAGATTGCGGGCGATCTGGCGCCCCCGGATCCAGGCTTGGCGCGCCAGGTCGGGACGGCGCCGCACGACGTGAATCCGCCCCTCTTCCGTCTCCGCCTTCACGGCGCAGCGCGGCAGCGCGTGCTGGCTCGCCACGTTCTTGGCGCGCTCGATCCAGTTGAACGCCTCGGACGGATGGCTGCGGAGGCGGCAGACCGTGGCCAGACGCACGAGCGACAGCGCCTCGGACGACGGCTCGAACGCGGCGCGCGCCGCGTCGACCGCGGCGAGAAACGCCTCCATCGCTTCCTTGAGGCGGTTCTCGGCCAGCAGGTACTCCCCTTCGAGCCACGGCGCCGCCGCCGCGACCTCCGTCGGCCAAGGCTTCGCGACCTCCTTGAGGGCGAGGAGCGCGAACCGCATCGCCGGGACGTGCCCCAGCTCGAGCGAGTGCTTGGCGAAGAGGAACAGCGCGAAGGCGCGCTCCTGCGGCTGCAGCGGGGCGCCCAGGACCTCGAGCGCGAGGCTGCGGGCGGAGCGGCACCGGCCCGCGGCGCCGAGGGCGCGGGCGACGCCGAGCCTCGCCCGGGTGCGCGCGCTCAGGCCGTCCGCGCCGTCGCGCAGCGCGTGCGTTTCGGCCTCCTCGTAGAGCAGGAGCGCCCGCTTGACGTCTCCGTTCTTGATCGCCTCCTCGCCGCGCTGAAGCAGCTCCGCCGAGGAGAGGCCGGCCGCGGCCTCGAAGTCGATCCGCGCCAGCTCCTCGTCCGTGTCGAGCCGTTCCGCGAGCTCGCTGCCGGCGAGGCTGTAGAGACGCGCCAGCGTGAGCAGCCGCGCCGCGGACACGCCGGCCTCGCCGCGCTCGAGGCGGGAGAGCAGGCTGCGGGTGATCGGCTCGCCCTCTTGGTCCGTCAGAGCCTCGACGTGATCGAGCGACCAGTGGCGCGACTCCCTCAGCGCGCGCAGATACGCGCCGAAACGCCGATTGCCTTGGGCCATCGTCGGTGTTCCTCCTCCCTGATGCCGCGCGGCCCCCTCCCGCCGCGCCCCCAAACGTTCCTCGCCGTTCACTCTAGCGCGCCGTTGTCGCCGCCGGAGCGAAATTACTCAATTCTTCGTCCCCGTTCCGGGAGGTTTTCGGCGCCGACAGAGATAACGGGTCTTGCCGCGCGCGGTCCGACGGTCCGTGCCGATCCGGGCCGCGTGCGCCGCCCGGAGACAAGAAAGGCCGGCCCCGACGGGCCGGCCTTGTCTCACTGGCGAGAGGAGGACTTCAGGCCTGGTCGGTGTCGGGGACGCCGTGGCGGGAGAGCTTCTCGCGCGCCGAGCCGTAAAGCTCCTTCACCTTGGTGCGCGCCTTCTCCGCGGCGTCGCCCGCCCAGCGGCCGATCTCTTCGCGGGTTTCGCGCCCGGAGCGGGGCGCGGTGAGGAGCGCGATTCCCGCGCCGACGAGGCCGCCCAAAACGAAGGCGCCCAAAATGGTCATCGTGTTGCCTTCACGTTCGCTCATCCGAGTCTCCTTCCTACTTGGAGGCGTCGCCGCTCGCGGCGGCCTTGCGTCTCTTGTAGGCGGTGTAGATGCCGGCGATCGCCGCCGCCGCCGCCGCCCAGGGCCCGGGACGGGCCGCGCCGCCGATCGAGGCGACGCGCTCTCCGATCCGGGTCAGCGCGCTGGTCGCCCGCGCGGCCGATTCGCTGACCTCGCGGATGTTGTCCAGCGCCTCTTCGGCCTTGGGACCTAGCCGTTCAAGCGTTTCCCGCACCGCCCGCGCGGTCGCGCGGACCTCGAACAACGCCATCATCAGCGCCGTGGTGATCCCCGCGAGGAGAATCACGACGGCCGTCCCGACCATCACCAGCAGAACAGAGTTCGATTCGCTCATAGCGCGACATTTTTAGCACCGGTCGCGGCCGCTGTCTCTGCCCTTTCGCTCGGGAATGAGCGGCGGGCGCCGGGCCCGGGCTACAATCCGGTCGCCATGGTCCAAAACCCCCGCTCTCCGCTGGTCTTCTCGTTCGCCGCCCCGCCGGACCCCGGCGTGGCCGAGGCGATCGCCTCCGTTCCGGGCGTCGAAGTCGTCGTCCATCCCGGCCTGCGCGGCCCCGAACTGGCCGCCGCGGCGCGCGGCGCCGACGTCTTGATCGTCCGCTCCTGGCAGCGGGCGACGCGGGAAGTGCTCGCCGCGGGGGCGGGGCGCCTCGCCGCGGTCGTGCAGGCTTCGGCCGGCCTCGACAACATCGACCACGCCGCCGCCGCCGAGCTCGGCGTGCGCGTCGTCGGCGTCGATCCGGGGAACGCGACGTCGGTCGCCGAACTGACGCTGCTCTCGCTCCTCGCGCTGTTCCGCAACGTGCGCGGCTACTGGGCCGGGGGCGGGGTCGCGGCGTGGCCGGACCGCGAGACGCTGCGCGACCGCGAGATCCGGCGCAAGACGCTGGGGCTCGTCGGCCTCGGCCGCGTCGGCTCGCGCGTCGCCCGCCGCGCGGCGGCGTTCGAGATGCGCGTTCTGGCCTACGACCCGTATCTCGCGGACGCGGACTTCGCGGCGCGGGGGGCGGAGCGGATCCGCTCGCTGGACGAGATGCTGCCGCTGCTCGACGCCCTCTCGCTGCATTGCCCGCTGACCGACGAGACGCGGGGGATGATCGACGCCCGACGGCTCGACCTGCTGCCGCGCGGAGCGGTCGTGGTCAACACCGCCCGCGGCGCCGTCCTCGACCTGCCGGCGGTCGTCCGCGCGCTCGACGCCGGACGCCTGCACGGCGCGGCGATCGACGTCTGGCCGGAGGAGCCGCCGCCGGCCGGCGCCGCGGCGCCCCGCCACCCGAAGATCCTGCCGACGCCGCACCTCGCGGGACACACCGCCGAATCGCACCGCGAGCGGGCGGAGAACATGATCGCCGCCCTCGGCCGCCTCGCCGCCGACCGGCGCGGGACGGGCCGATGACGCGGGTCGCCGCGTCCCTGCTGGCGCTCGGCGCGTCGGCCTTCGCGTGGGCGGCCCAGCCGCCGGCGACGCCGCCGATCGAGACCGCGGGACCCGGCGGCTCGTCGCAGTCGGCGGTGGTCGTCGATTCGAAGATCGCGGGGGTCGTCCTCTGGCCCGCCGTCGCGACCGACGATGGTCCGCTCCCCGCCGGGTCGCTTTCGCTGGCCGCGCAGACGGCCCTCGACGCCGCCCTCGCCGGCGAGCCGGACGTGCGCCCGATCTTCGAGCCGGGGCTCGGCTTCGTGGCCGTCGGGGCGCAGCTCCCCGGACCGGACGAGGATCGGCTGAAGCGGATTCTCGCGCGCCTCGCCTCGCCGCCGGCCTCGGTCGCGGACGGCGCAAAGGCGGCGCTCGACGCCCGCGCCGCCCGCTGGAGCGAGCGCTGGAGCGATCCGCTGGTCCGCGCCCGCTTCGCCGCCGTGGCCTTGGCCGCCCCCGGCGTCTTCGGCGCCTGGAGCGCGGACGCCGACGCGGGCGCGGCGGTTCCCCGCGGCGGGGACGGGGCGGCGGCCGTCGTCGCCGCGATCCGCCGCAGTCCGATCGAGATCCGCGCCGCGGGCGCCGCCGGCCTGGCCGGCCGGTTGGCCGCGGCGCTCGAAAACCGGATCGGGGTGCTGGCCGAAGGGCGGCCCCCCGAGACCCCCGCCGCGCCGGCGGCGGTCCTCCCGGCGCCGGTCCCGAGCGTCCACGCCGACGAAGTCGGCCTGGCGCTCGCCTTCCGCGTCCAGCCGGAGGACGTCGTGGACCTCGGGGCGGCGTTGCCGGTCTTCTTCGAGAGTCTGGCCGAAGGGCCGGGCTCGTTGCCGCAGCGGCTGCGCGTGGCGTTGAACAGCGCCGCCGGCGCGTCGGTCGACGTCTACGCCGCGCCGGGCGGGGGCGCCTACCTCTGCATGGCGGTGCGCGCGCCGAAGGCCCAGGCCGCCGCGGCCTGGCAGGTCCTCGCCGGAACGGTCGCCTCGGTCCGGGCGCTGCCGATGATGGAGGGCGGCGTCTTCCGCGCGCGGCAGCGGCTCGACGAACAGGCCGCCGCCCGCAACGCGGACGCCGGCGCCACGGTGCGCCGGCTCGTCGCCGAAGAGGCGTGGGCGTGGCCGCCGACCGATCAGGACCGCCCGGTGACCGCGGTGGACGTGCGGCAGGCGGCGTTGCGGGTGCTCGCTCCCGATCGGCGGACGGCGGCGGTGGTCGGCGTCGTGCCGGACGATCTCCTGGCCGCCGACGGGCTGAAGGGCGCGGTCCGTCTCGACTGGTCGCGGCTGAACGTCGAGGAGCCCTCGTCGGCGCCGCGGCCGGCGAGCGATCCGGCCGCCGTGGCCGCCGCCAAGGCGGTCTACGTCGCCTTGGCCGGGGCGGCGGCGGAAGACGCGCTGCCGGCGTACGTCGCGCGCTACGACGTCCGCGAGGAGACGCCGCTCGGCCTGTCGCGATTGGAGCTGACGGTCGAAGGGGGCGCCCAGGGAACGCAGTTCACCGCGTCGACGAAGAAGTGGACGCTCAAGGCCAAGGCGGGGGACGAGGGGGCGGAGGCCCAGCTCCCCGGCGCGTCCGGCGCGGCGACGCTCGTGGACGCAGACCGCGTTCCGGCTCTCGTCTACCGCGAGCCGGTCGTCTTCGCCGCCGCCGCCGCGCGCGGCGTGATTCCGGTGACGCTGCACGACGTCGTCGTGGACGGCGTTTCCTGTCCCGGGCTGCGGGTGGAACTCGACGAAGGGTCGGTGCTGCAACTGGCGCTCGACCCGGCGACGCGCGTTCCGCGGGCCATGCGCTTCTGGTTCAACGGCAAGGACGCGGCGCGGGCGCCGGACGAGGAAGTCACCTACGTCGGGGGCTGGCGGCTGGTCCGCGGAATCCGCGTCGCGGAGAAGTACAAGATCGACGGCGGCATCGGAGGGGCGCGGGAGGCCGCGCTCCTCGAGTGGAGCTGGAAATAGCATTTGACACGCGGGCCGGCGGCGGGCATCATCCTCCGGCTCGCGCGCCTCGCTGGAGGCGCGGCCACGCTATTTTTGCGCAGCGCGCGTCAGAAAGAAGGGATCGACCATGAGGACGTACGTTCCTTCGCCGGATGAAATCCCGCACGGCTGGTGGGTGGCCGACGCGGCCGGCATTCCGCTCGGCCGGTTGGCTTCGGTCGTCGCGGCGATTCTGCGGGGCAAGAACAAGCCCCAGTTCACGCCGTTCCTCGATGCCGGCGACTTCGTGGTCGTCGTCAACGCGGACAAGGTCGTTCTGACCGGGCGCAAGCTCGACCAGAAGATCTACCGCCGCCACAGCGGCTACCCCGGCGGCCTCAAGGAGATCCCGGCCCGCACGATGCTCGCCGAGCGCCCCGAGCGCGCGGTTGAGCTGGCGATCAAGGGGATGCTCCCCAAGAACCGCCTGGGCCGGAAGATGTTCACCAAGCTGAAGGTTTACAGCGGCGCGGAACACCCGCATCAGGCCCAGCAGCCGAAGACGCTCGCCGTGGCCGAGTTGGCCGGCGCCCGCTGACCGTAAGGGCCGGAGTGGCCGGCCGCGGGGGCGGGAGGTTCGACCCGCCAGAGGTTCGAGATGGAGACGACCCAGTACTACGGCACGGGGCGGCGGAAGGAAGCCGTGGCGCGCGTTTTCCTGCGCCCGGGGACCGGCGAGTTCAAGGTCAATGGCCGCGCCTTCGAGGACTACTTCCCGCAGCCGGTGCTGCGGATGATGATCCAGAAGCCGCTCGACGTGACGGAGAACGCCGGCAAGTTCGACGTGCTCGCCAACATCGCCGGCGGCGGCCTCACGGGCCAGGCCGGCGCGTTCCGTCTCGGCATCGCGCGCGCCCTGCTCGAGGCCGACCAGGCGAACCGCTCCAAGCTGAAGGTCGAAGGTTTGCTCACCCGCGACGCCCGCGAGGTCGAGCGCAAGAAATACGGCCAGAAGGGCGCCCGCGCCCGCTTCCAGTTCTCGAAGCGGTGATCGACGGGCGGCCGCCCTGCCGGCCGCCCCGCGCCCTTCCGGCGACAACCCAAGGCGGCGTGGCCCGCGGAGGCGCGGCCGCCTGACGTCCGGAGGTATTCGTGGAAACGAGCACGGTCCAGGTTTCTCTGCGCGAGCTTCTTGAAGCCGGCGCCCACTTCGGCCACCAGAAGTCGCGCTGGCACCCCGCGATGAAGCCCTACATCTTCGGGCTCCGCGGCGGCGTCTACATCATCGACCTGCAGAAGACGGTCGTCCTCTTCAACGAGGCGGTCGACTTCCTGCGCAACCTCGCCGCCGAGGGGAAGACGGTCCTCTTCGTCGGCACCAAGCGGCAGGCGCAGGAAATCATCGCCCGCGAGGCGCTGCGCTGCGAGATGCACTACATCCACCAGCGCTGGCTCGGCGGGCTGCTGACCAACTGGCAGACCGTCAAGCGGTCGGTGGAAAAGATGCGCAGCCTCGACAACCTCGAGACCGACCAGCGCTTCGCCCACCTGACGAAGAAGGAACGGCTCTCGCTGGCCAAGGACCGCTCCCGCCTGGCGAAGACGCTGGAAGGGATCAAGGACCTCCAGCGCCGGCCGGACGCCCTGTTCATCGTCGACACCGGCCGCGAGCACATCGCCATCTCCGAAGCCAACAAGCTCGGGATTCCGGTGATCGGGCTCGTCGACACCAACGCCGACCCGACCGTGATCGACTTCCCGATTCCGGCCAACGACGACGCGATCCGCTCGATCGAGCTGTTCGCGCAGCGCGCGGCGGACGCGATCATCGAGGGACGCAACATCTGGCGCTCGCAGCGCGCCGAACGTCCGGAGCGCCCCGAGCGCCCGGCGCGTCCGGAGCGCGGCGACCGCGGCCCGCGGCGCCGCCGCGAAGAAGGCGAGCGGCCCGCGCCGCCGGCGGAACCGGAAGCCGGTACGCCCGAGGGCGGCGAGGGGAACTGAAACGGACGACGGCCCCGGGACACCGGGGCCGTTTTTGGCTTGCGAGGATCGAGACCATGGCGGTGAGCGCATCGGACGTCAAGAAGCTCCGCGACATGACCGGCGCGGGAATGATGGACTGCAAGGAAGCCCTGACCGAAGCCAACGGCGACTTCGAGGCCGCGGCGGACCTGCTGCGCAAGAAGGGGCTCTCCAAGGCGGCGAAGAAGGCCGGCCGCGAGACGAAGGAAGGGCTCGTCGTCTCCCTCGTGCGGGACGACTGCCGCGTCGGCTCCCTGGCCGAGATCAACTGCGAGACCGACTTCGTCGCCAAGACGGACGACTTCCTCGGCTTCGTGAAGAGCGTCGCGGCGCAGATCGACCAGAAGGCGCCGAAGGACGCGGCCGAGCTGCTCGCGCAGCCGTGGATCAACGACGGCTCGAAGAAGGTCCAGGACGCGCTGGCCGAGCTGATCGGCAAGCTGGGCGAGAACATGGGCATCTCGCGCTGCGCGCGCTTCGAGGCCCCGAAGGGCTACGTCCACAGCTACATCCACCCGGGCGCCCGGGTCGGCGTGCTGATCGAGGTCGAGGCCGACAAGCCGGAGGCCTACGCCAAGGACGAGTTCAAGGCGCTGGCCCACGACCTGGCGATGCAGGTCGCCGCGGCGATGGCGCGCTTCGTCCGCCGCGAGCAGGTGGACGCGGCGACGATCGAGAAGGAAAAGGAAATCTACCGCGAGCAGCTGAAGGACTCCGGGAAGCCGGCCAACGTGATCGAGAAGATCATCGAGGGCAAGCTGAACAAGTTCTTCGAGGACGTCTGCCTGGTGGACCAGCTGTTCATCAAGGACCAGGACGTCAAGGTGCGCGAGGTCGTCGAAAAGGCCGGCAAGGCGGTCGGCGCGACGATCAAGGTCGTGCGCTTCGCCCGCTACGGGCTCGGCGAGGCTCTCTGACCCTCCGCCCCGCGGGGACGGCGATCGGGGCGGGCCATGCGGTCCGCCCCTTCGTTTTCCGCGGGGACGGCGGCGCCGTTTTGGGTTAACCTTTTGCCCGCTTTCCGCGAGGAGCGCGACGTGGACGATCTTCAGCCCGATCTCGGCGCGGCGCCGCGTTGGCGGCGCGTGCTGCTCAAGCTCAGCGGCGAGGCGCTGATGGGCGCCCAGTCGTTCGGGATCGATCCGGAAGTTCTGTCGTCGGTGGCCGCCGAGATCCGCGAGGTCCACGAGCTCGGCGTGCAGCTCGGCGTCGTCATCGGCGGCGGAAACATCTTCCGCGGCGTGGCCGCGGCCGCCCGCGGCGGGCTCGACCGGGTCACCGGCGACCACATGGGCATGCTGGCCACCGTGATGAACTCTCTGGCGCTGCAGGATTCGCTGGAGAAGATCGGCGTGCCGACCCGGGCGCTCTCCGCGCTGGAGATGAACCAGATCGCCGAGCCGTTCGTGCGCCGCAAGGCGATGCGCCACATGGAGAAGGGGCGCGTCGTCGTGCTTGCCGCGGGGACCGGAAACCCGTACTTCACCACCGACACCGCCGCGGCGCTGCGCGCGATCGAGCTCCGCGCCGAGGTGCTGCTCAAGGCGACCAAGGTGGACGGCGTCTACGACCGCGATCCGGTGCTGGACCCGAACGCCGTACGTTTCGAGACCGTGACCCATCAGGAGGTGCTGGAGCGCCGGCTCAAGGTGATGGACAGCACCGCCATTTCCCTCTGCATGGACAACCGCCTGCCGATCGTCGTCTTCGACCTGCGCCGCAAGGGGAACATCGTGCGCCTGCTGCGCGGCGAGCGGATCGGCACCGAGGTCAAGGAGTAGGCCTATGCTCGACGAGCTTTTCGCCGGCACGATCAAGCGCATGGATCAGGCGTTGGACGTGGTGAAGCGCGACCTGACGCAGCTCCGCACCGGACGCGCGTCCGTCTCGATCCTCGAGCGGGTCGCGGTGGACTACTACGGGTCGCCGACGCCGATCAGCCAGTGCTGCAAGCTGTCGGTCCCCGATCCGGGGATGATCGTCGCCCAGCCGTTCGATCCGACGCTGATCAAGGACGTGGAGAAGGCGATCAAGGCCGCCGACCTCGGGCTCAACCCGAGCAACGACGGCAAGGTCGTGCGGATCCCGATCCCGCCGCTCACCGAGGAACGCCGGAAGCAGTTGGCCAAGAAGGTCGGGCAGATCGCGGAGGACGGAAAGAACGCCGTCCGCCAGATCCGCCGCGAGGCGAACGACGAGGTGAAGGAACTGCAGAAGGACGGCGAGATCGGCGAGGACGACAGCAAGCGCGGTCTCGAGAAGGTGCAGAAGATCACCGACGAGCACACGAAGAAGATCGAGGATCTGGCCAAGGCCAAGGAAAAGGAACTGATGGAGTTCTGATCCGGCCGACGGCTGTCGTTTTGCGCGAGGGCGTCCCGAACGGGGCGCCCTCGCTTCGTTTCGGGCGACGCGGCGCGCGAAGCGGCGGCGCTAGAATGGCCCCCTCGCGGAGGGACGATGAGGGAAGAATTCGCGGCGGCGGTCGTGCTCGCCGCCGGATCGGGGACGCGCCTCGGCTTCGGCTATCCCAAGGCGCTCGTCGAGGTCGGCGGCCGCCCGCTCGTGCGCCGCTCGCTCGAGGCGCTCGCGGCGGCGCGGGGCGTCGGCGCGGCGGTCGTCGTCGTCCCCCCGGGGGACGACGGCGCGCGGGTCGCCGCGGCCGCGGCGGGGCCGCTGCGCTTCGCGGACGGATCGTCGGCCGAGCCGATTGTCGTCGTCGGCGGCGCGCGGCGCCGCGATTCGGTGCTGAACGGCGCGCGGGCCGCCGAAGGGGCGGCGCACGTGCTGGTCCACGACGCGGCGCGGGCCCTCGCGACTCCCGCGCTGGCGGAGCGCGTCCTCGAGGCGGCGCGCGTTCACGGCGCGGCGATCCCCGCGGCGCCGGTTCCCGACACGCTGGTCCGCGACGACGGCGGGTTCGTCGGCGACGAAGTGCCGCGCGCCGGCGTCCACGCCGTGCAGACGCCGCAGGGGTTCGAGCGCGCGCTGCTGCTCGCCGCCCACGAGGCGGCCGATCCGGCGTGGGACGCGCCGGACGACGGGACGGTCGCGCGCCGCTTCGGGCGGCGCGTCGCGCTCGTGCCGGGCGATCCGGAGAACCTCAAGATCACCTATCCGGGAGACCTCGCCCGCGCCGAGGCGATCCTCGCCGCGCGGGGGGAGACGACGATGGCCGCGACCCGCACCGGGATCGGCTGGGACGTTCATCCGTTCGCCGCGGGACGGCCCACCGTGCTCGCCGGCGTCGTGCTCGCGGAGGAGTTCGGCCCGGTCGGCCACTCCGACGGGGACGCGCTCAGCCACGCGGTCTGCGACGCGCTGCTCGGCGCCGCCGCCGCGGGGGACATCGGGACGCTCTTCCCCGACACCGATCCGCGCTGGAAGGGCGCGCCGGGCCCCGATCTCGTGCGGCGCACCGTCGCCTTCCTCGCCGAGCGCGGCTTCGCGCCGCTGCAGGTGGACGCGGTCGTCGTCTGCGACGCGCCGAAGATCGGGCCGCGGCGCGACGAGGTGCGGGCCGCGCTGGCCGCGGCGCTCGGGATTCCGGCGGACAACGTCGGCCTCAAAGGAAAACGGACCGAAGGGCTCGGCGGGCTCGCGGGCGGGAAGGGGATCGCCTGCCACGCCGTCGCCGTCGTCGCGCCGCGCGCCCCCGCGCCCCGCTGAGTCTCTTCCGCGCCGCGCGCCGCGACGCCGCGCTGACGCGGCGGTCAGTCGGACGATTCGTCGCGCAGCGCGTCGAGCGTCGCGCGGCCGACGCCGTTGACCGCGCCGTACTTCTCGAGGTGGATCGCCCGCGCCAGACGCCGCGCGAACGCGCGGTCGAACGGGCCGCGCGTCCCCGGCGCCGCGCGGAAGAAGAGGCGCATCGGAATCGGCGCAGGCCCGGCGATCGGCGGCTGGACGTACGGTCCGGGCAGCGCCGCCCCGCCTTGGCGCGCGAAGAACGCCGTCCTCGCGGCGAGGCTGCCGCGGGCCGCGCCCGAGGCGTCCTCTCGCTCGTCCACTTCCCACACCAGCCCGAGCGGCGTCCGCTTCCCGGCGCGGAGGCGCTCCGCGCCGCGCCGCCACGTCTCCTCGAAGAGCGCCCGCCCGATTCCCCATCCGCGCGAGGCCGGATCGACGGCGAGGTAGACGAGAAAGACCGCCGCCGGGTCGCGCAGCAGGTGGGCGAGGGCGAGGCCGCCCGTGCGTTCGCCGCGCCGCGCCCGCAGGGCCAGCCCGACGCCGAGTTCCAGCGAGCGGACGACGACCGCGCGCGGCTCCCGCTCGTCGGCGGGGAATGCGGCGTCGTAGAGACGCCACAGCCCGTCGTCGGCGGCGAGGGCCGCCGCGTCGAGCGTCTCGATTTCAACGGGGGAAGCGGCGCCGGCCGCGTCGTCGTTCATCGCCCCGATTCTCGCCGACCGCGCCGCCCGCCGCACCCCGGCGCGCGCGGGCCGGCGCGCGGCCCGCGACGGCCGCCCCGCCGTCCGGCAAGCGCCGAATCGCCGCGCTTGCTATCGTGGAGCCCCTCAGGGAGTTGAGCCATGACGGTCCGGGTTCGTTTCGCCCCTTCGCCGACAGGGGAGCTGCATCTCGGCGGCGCCCGCACGGCGCTCGTCAACGCATTGTTCGCCCGCAAGACGGGCGGCGTCTTCGTCCTGCGGATCGAGGACACCGACCTCGAACGGAACGTGCCCGGGGCCGAAGACCGCCTCGAGGCCGACCTCGCCTGGCTCGGCATCGTGCCCGACGAGAGCCCGCGGCTCGGCGGCCCGTTCCCGCCGTACCGGCAGAGCGAGCGCACGGAACGGCAGATGGCGGCCTTCGAGCAGGCGAAGGCGGCCGGCCGCGTCTACCCCTGCTTCTGCCCCGCCGGAGCGCAGGCCGAGCACGGCTGCCCCGGCGGCTGCGGCGAGCTCGGCGAGGCCGAGGCCGCCCGCCGGATCGCCGCCGGCGAGCGACCCGCCTGGCGCTTCCGCCTGCTCGACGACGACCGCGCGGTGGACGACCTGCTTCACGGCCACGTCGACTTCGCCGGCGCGCCGGCGCCCGATCCGGTCGTGCTGCGTCCGGACGGCCGGTTCAACTTCCTCTTCGCCAGCGTCGTGGACGACTCGGACCAGAAGATCACCCACGTCGTGCGCGGCGACGACCACCTGCCGAACGCGTGGAAGCAGGCGCAGATGCTCAAGGCGCTGGGGCGCGAGGTCCCGCGCTACGCCCACCTGCCGCTGATCCTCGGGGCCGACCGGACGCCGCTCTCGAAGCGTCACGGGCACTCCTCGGTCGGCGCCGTGCGCGACGCGGGATATCCCCCCGAGGCGATCGTGCTGGCCCTCGCCCACCTCGGCGCGACGCCGCCCGAGGTCGAGCCGGGAACCGACCCTTGGCCGCGGCTCGTCGCGTCGTTCGAGCTCGAGCGGCTCAACACCTCGGCCGCGGTCCACGACCAACCGCGGCTCGAGCACCTCTCCGCGGCGTGGCTGCGGGCGTTGCCGGCGGACGAGTTGGCGCGCCGCGCGCGCGGCCGCGCCGACCGCGACGCGTTCCTCGCCGCTCCCGACGCCGATCCCGAATGGTGGCCGGAACTGCTGGCGCTCTGCTGCCTTTCGCAAACGACGATCGCCGCGGCGATCGAGCTCGCGGCGCGCCTCGCCGGGTGGCCCGGGGGCTGGCCGGAGGGGGAGGAGGGGCCGGCGCCCGCCGTGCTCGACGCGTGGCTCGCGGCGTGGCCGGAGGCCGGGCTCGGCCCGGACCAAATCAACGAGATCGCGCGAAAGGTGACGGCCGAAACGGGCGCGAAGCGCGCCGCGCTGTACCATCCCCTGCGCTTGGCGCTGACGGGGAGCGGTGACGGGCCGGCCTTGGCGAAACTGGCGCCTCTGTTCGACCGCGCCGCTTCCGCCGGGGGGGCGCGCGTCGCCGTCGCTTCCTGCCGGGAGCGTCTCGCGAGGGCACGTCGATGAAGCATGGGCAGCGAGGACACAGCGGACCGCGCCGCGACCGGCCGTGGGAGAAGATGAAGGGCCGCGAGCGCCGCGGGGACGAAGCGCCTCGCGAAGGCGAGGGCGGCGGCCGTCCTTTCGGCGGCCCGCGCCGCGACGACAATCGTCCGCAGGGCGCGCGTCCGTACGCCGGCCCGCGCCGCGACGGCGACCGTCCGCAGGGCGCGCGTCCGTACGGCGGGCCGAGCCGCGACGGCGAGCGCCCGCAGGGCCCGCGTCCTTACGGCGGGCCGCGCCGCGAAGGCGATCGTCCGCAGGGTGCGCGTCCGTACGGCCGCCCGCAGCGGGACGACAGGGGTTCCTACAACGGGCCGCGCCGCGACGAGGAGCGTCCGCAGGGCGCCCGCTTCGGCCGTCCGCCGCGCGAGGAGAGCCGCCCTTACGCCGGCCCGCGCCGCGACGATCGCCGGCCTTACGGCGGCCCGCGCCGCGACGAAGAACGCCCGCAGGGCGCCCGTTCCTACGGCCGCCCGCCGCGGGACGAGAACCGTCCTTACGGCGGCCCGCGCCGCGACGAAGAACGCCCGCAGGGCGCCCGTCCCTACGGCCGCCCGCCGCGGGGCGAGAAGCGTCCCCACGGCGGTCCCCGCAAGGATCAGGGACGCGGCGGCGGTTTCGACCGCGGCGCCGCGCGGCCGCAGGCGGCGCGCGGGCGCCGGACGGAAGAGCCGATCTGGCGCGACGAGTCGCCCGACTGGCGCGACCTCGAGGCGATGGTTCCGGAGGAGCCGCCGGAGTGGACGGGCGGCGCCGCCGAATGGGAAGAAGAGGCGGAGCTCGAGAGCGGCGCGGGCGTCGAGGACGTCGAGGCCGGGACGGCGCCGCGCGGCCGAAGCTCCGAGGCGCCGGCCGAGACCGAGGGAGAGTCGGAGGAAGTGCGGGGCGTGGTCGTCGGGTTCCACCCGGTCCGGACCGCCTTCGAACTCCATCCGCGCAAGATCGAGCGGCTGCTGCTCGCCCGCGGCCAGCGCGACCACCGCACGCAGCAACTGGTCAAGCTGGCCGAGGAACACCACGTCCCGTACCAGCAGGTGCCGAAGGAGGCGCTCGACCGGCTCGCCGACGGCGCGCAGCACCAAGGGGTCGCGGCGAAGCTCTCCGGCGCCGAACTGCTCGGCGAGGACGAGCTGATCGACAAGCTGCCCGAAAACGCCCTGGCGCTGGTCGTGGACGGCGTGCAGGATCCGCGGAACCTCGGCGCGATCCTGCGGACCGCGGCGGCGATGGGGGTGGACGGCGTCTTCCTCCCCGGCCATCGGACGGTCGGCGTCTCCCCGGCGGCCACCCGCACCGCGGCCGGCGGAATCGAGATCGTCCCCGTGGCCCGCGCCGGCAACGTCGGCCAGTTGCTCGAGCGGCTGCAGGACGCCGGGTACCAGATCGTCGCCCTCGACGTCCGGGACGGCGTCCCGCCGTGGAAGGCGACGCTGACCGGTCCCCTCGTCCTCGTCGCCGGCGGCGAGGAAAAGGGGATCCGGCCCTCGGTCCTGGAGCGCTGCGCGGCCCGCGTGACGATCCCGATGCGGGAACTCGTCGGCTCGCTCAACGTCTCCGTCGCCGTGGGGATCGTCCTCGGCGAAACGGCGCGCCAGCGCGGAGGCGAAAACGGCGCCAAGGCTTGACGGTCGGGGGTCCGGCTGCTAGCATCCCGCTTTCGCTGGGCTGGCGTAGCTCAGCTAGGTAGAGCGGCTGATTTGTAATCAGCGGGTCGGGGGTTCGAATCCCTTCGCCAGCTCCAAGCATTACGGAGGCGGCGGGACCGAACCGCCCCCGCGGAAAAGAAGCCGAAACGGCGGCGGGGAGGATTCCGCCTCCGGTTTCGTTCGTTGCAGAGCGGTATTTGGGAGACTATTTCGGAGGGGTTCCCGAGCGGTCAAAGGGAGCAGACTGTAAATCTGCCGGCTAATGCCTTCGAAGGTTCGAATCCTTCCCCCTCCACCATACGCTCGACAGCGAGGACGCAGGACGCCGCGGAGGCGGCGGAAAGAACGAGGAGACGCCAAGCGGGAATAGCTCAGTTGGTAGAGCATCAGCCTTCCAAGCTGAGGGTCGCGGGTTCGAGTCCCGTTTCCCGCTCCAACTCGCGGAGGCAAGGCTGGGCCTGACCGGCGGGCGCCCTCCGTCGTTCTTGGACAAATGCTCGTGGACGAACAAAACGGGCCCATGTAGCTCAGCTGGCAGAGCACCTCCTTGGTAAGGAGGAGGTCACCAGTTCGAATCTGGTCATGGGCTCCATGCTCTTCCGGGTGGACGGCGCCAACGCCGGGCCGCCCCTTGCGCCCATAGGCGCGCCGCGCCGGAGGGGAATCAGATGGCGAAGGAAAAGTTCGAGCGCACGAAGCCCCACGTGAACGTGGGGACGATCGGCCACGTGGACCACGGCAAGACGACGCTGACGGCGGCGATCACGATGACGCTGGCGAAGCGGAACCCGAAGATCCAGGTCCGCTCGTTCGACTCGATCGACAACGCGCCGGAAGAGAAG
>JAJFTU010000426.1 GCA_021372775.1 bacterium
GACGCAGCCGGTCCCCGCGATTCCGGCCGCCGCGCCCGCCGCCGCGCCGCGCGGCCCAGTGCCCGCGGCGCCCGCGACGCGCCGCTTTGCGCGCGAGCTCGGCATCGACATCAACGCCGTCCCCGGCAGCGGCCCCGGCGGCCGCGTCGGCCGCGAGGACGTCGAGCGGTTCGCCGCGGCGCCCGCCGCCGCGCCCGCCGCGCCGGAAGAGGAAGTCGTCGCCGCGCCCCCCGCGGCCATCGGCGCCGGCATCCCGTTCCTCGAGATCGAGCCGCTCCCCGACTTCGCGCAGGAAGGCCCGGTGGAGCGCGAGCCGATCCGCTCGATCCGCCGCAAGGTCGCCAAGAAGATGACGACCTCGATGATCCTCGTGCCGCACGTCGCGCACATCGACGAGGCCGACGTGACGACGCTCGACGAGTTCCGCCGCCGCGAGCGGGAACGGCGCGCCGGGCAGCCGGGGGCGCGGATGTCGCTCCTCCCGTTCGTCGTCAAGGCGGTCGCCGCCGGGCTCGCCGAGTTCCCGATGTTCAACGCCAGCCTCGACCCGGCGCGCGGCGAGATCGTCTACAAGAAGTACTACAACGTCGGCGTGGCCGTCGATTCGGGGCACGGCCTCGTCGTGCCGGTCGTGCGGGGCGCCGACCGGAAGTCGGTGCTGGAGATCGCGGCGGAGATCGAGGACCTCGCGGCGCGGGCGCGCGCGGGGAAGCTCGACGCGGCGGAGATGCGCGGCGGCACCTTCACGATCACCAACGTCGGCCCGCTCGGCGGGACGGCGCTGATCCCGACGATCAACTACCCCGAGTCGGCGATCCTCGGCATGGCGACGGCGAAGCCGAAGCCGGTCGTGCACGAAGGGCAGATCGTCGCGCGGACGATCCTGCCGCTGACGCTCGCCTTCGACCACCGCGTGGCCGACGGCGCCGACGCGGCGCGCTTCGTCGGCGCGCTCGTGCGGCGCCTCTCCGAACCGCTCTCCTGGCTCTTCACCGCGAAGTGACGCAGAGGGAACGACGATGGTGATGGGAACTCCGACGCAGGAAGTCGATCTGGCGGTTGTCGGCGGCGGCCCCGGCGGCTACGTCGCGGCGATCCGCGCGGCGAGCCTCGGGCGCGAGGTCGTGGTCGTCGAGGAGCGCGAGGAGCTGGGCGGCGTCTGCCTGCTCGAGGGGTGCATCCCCTCCAAGGCGCTGATCCACGTCGTCGAAACGCTCGCCGCGGCGAAGGAGGCCAAGCGGATGGGCCTGACCTTCTCCGGCGCGAAGATCGACGGCGAGGCGCTGCGGTCGTTCGTCAAAGGGGTCGTTTCCGACCTGTCCAAGGGGGTCTCCGGCCTCTTCAAGCGGCACGGCATCGAGGTCGTGCGCGGCCGCGCGCGGTTCGAGCGCGGCGACGTGCTGGCGGTGGACGGGCCGGAGCCGACGCGCCTGCAGTTCAAGCACTGCATCGTCGCCGCCGGCTCGCGCGCCGCGGAGCTGCCGGGGAGCGCGGGGCTCGGCCTCTGGAGCAACCGCGAGGCGGTCGGCGCGCCGGAGATCCCGGAGCGGCTGCTCGTCGTCGGCGCCGGCTACATCGGCATGGAGCTCGGCATGGTCTACGCCGGCCTCGGCTCGCGCGTCACGGTCGTCGAGCTGCTGCCGCAGATGCTGACCGGCTGCGACCCGGACCTCGCCCAGATCGTCGCCCGCTCGGCGAAGAAGCAGTTCGAGGAGATCGTCCTCGGGGCCAAGGTCGCGGCGATCGACAAGACGTCGGCCGGCTACGCGGTGGGGATCGAGAAGGACGGCGCCGCGCGCACTCTGGAGTTCGACAAGGTCCTCGTCGCCGTCGGGCGCAAACCGAACACCGACGGCCTCGGGCTGGAGAACACGGCGATCGTCCCCGACCAGCGCGGCTTCATCCACGTGGACGAGCGGCTGCGGACGACGGCGCCGAACGTCTACGCCATCGGCGACGTCACGCCGGGGCCGATGCTCGCCCACCGAGCGAGCGCGCAGGGGAAGGCCGCGGCGGAGGTGATCGCCGGCCTGTCCGGCGCGGCGTTCGACCCGCGCGCGGTGCCGGCGGTCGTCTTCACCGACCCGGAGCTGGCCTGGGCCGGCCTGACCGAGACCGAGGCGAAGGAGCGCGGGATCGAGGTCAAGGTCGGCAAGTTCCCGTTCGCCGCGCTGGGGCGGGCGAAGGGGATGGGGCGCACCGACGGGTTCGCCAAGATCCTCTGCGACCCGGCGAGCAAGCTCGTCCTCGGCGTCGGGATCGTCGGCGCGCACGCCTCCGACCTGATCGCCGAGGCGACGCTGGCGATCGAGATGGGGGCGACGATCGAGGACCTGGCGGCGACGATCCACCCGCACCCGACCCTCTCCGAGTCGCTGATGGAGGCGGCGGAGGTCGCCGCCGACGCGGCGATCCACATCTACGCGGCGAAGAAGTGAGCGCCCCCGCGGCGGAGCGGCTCGTCGTCGGGGCCTACGACCTCGACGACGACCTCGTCGCCGCCGCGGCCGCGGCCGCGCGGCCGCTCGTGCGCGTCGCGCCGGCGCCGCGGACGATGGTCGTCCTCGGGGCCGGAGGGAAGCCGGAGGTCGAGCTGCGCGCGGAGGCCTGCCTCGCCGACGGCGTGCCGGTGCTGCGGCGGGGCGGCGGCGGCTGCGCCGTCGTCCTCGACCCGGGCAACGTGATCGTCTCCGTCGTCTACCGCGCCCCCGGCTTCGGCGGCTCCCCGGCCCACTTCGCGCGGATCTCCGCCTGGCTGATCGACGGCCTCGCGCGCTGCGGGGTGCGCGGGGCGTCGGTCGCCGCCGGCTCCGACCTCGTCGTCGGCGAGCGGAAGTTCGGCGGGGCCTGCATCCGCCGCGCGCGCGGCCTGCTCCACTACTCCACCTCGCTGCTCGTCGATCCCGACCTCTCGCTGCTGCCGCGCTACCTCGCCCACCCGCCGCGCGAACCGGAGTACCGCCGCGGCCGCGGCCACCTCGACTTCGTCCGGCCGCTCGCCGCGCTCGGCCCGTTTCGCGCCGCGTCGCTCGCCCCCGCCCTCGCCGCGGCCCTCGACCCCGCGGCGCTCGCCGCGCAGACGGCCGGTTAGCCGGGGCGCGCGCGGGGCAGGCGACTTCCCCGCCGTCCGCGCCCCGCTTGCAACGTATAGATAGAGCGTCGCGCCGCCCCGCGCGGCGGCGCCCCCACCGCGGAGCCCGCCCATGGCCGACCTGAAAGAAGTCTTCCAGAGCAAGATCCAGCCGTTCGCGGACGAGGTCGCGCGGATCCAGCGCGAGCACGGCGAGTTCAAGATCTCGGAATGCACGGTCGCGCAGGCCTACGGCGGCATGCGCGGCGTGAAGTGCATGACCTACGAGACCTCGGCGCTCGACCCGCTCGAAGGGATCCGCTTCCGCGGGCGCACCATCCCCGACCTGATCGAGACGCTGCCGCGCGCGCCGGGGGGCGAGCAGCCGCTGCCCGAGGGGCTCTTCTACCTGCTGCTGACCGGCGACATGCCGACCGAGGAGGACGCCCGCGCCGTCGGCGCCGAGTGGCGCCGCCGCGAGGGACTGCCGACGCACGTCGCGCGGGCGCTCGACGCGCTGCCGCGCGACGCGCACCCGATGACGCAGTACTCGCTCGGGCTGCTGTCGCTGGAGACCGAGTCGGCGATGGCCGCGGCCTACCACAAGGGGATCGCCAAGCGGGACCTCTGGCGGCCGATGTACGACGACGTGATGAACCTCCTCGCCAACGCGCCGCTCGTCGCGGCCTACGTCTACCGCCGCGCCTACCACGGCGGGCGGCACGTCGAGCCGGGGCCGAAGGACTGGGACTGGGCGCGCAACTTCGCCCACATGCTCGGCTACGACCAGCCGCAGTTCGCCGACCTGATGCGGCTCTACCTCTCGATCCACTCCGACCACGAGGGGGGGAACGTCAGCGCGCACACGGTGCGGCTCGTCGGCTCCGCGCTGTCCGACTGCTACTACGCCCTTTCGGCGGGGATGAACGGCCTGGCCGGGCCGCTGCACGGGCTCGCCAGCCAGGAGTCGATCCGCTGGATCCTCGAGCTGCAGAAGTCGATCGGCAAGGCGCGGCCGACGCGGGACGACATCGCGAACTACATCTGGGAGACGCTCGGCGCGGGGCGGGTCGTGCCGGGGTTCGGGCACGCGGTGCTGCGGCGGACGGATCCGCGCTACATGGCGCTGCGCGAGTTCGCGCTGAAGCACATGGCGGACGACGACGTCTTCTACATCGTGGCGACGTTGTTCGAGGTGGCGCCGCCGATTCTGGAGTCGCAGGCGAAGATCAAGAATCCGTGGCCGAACGTGGACGCCCACTCCGGCGCGGTGCTGCTGCACTACGGGATGACGGAGCTTGATTTCTTCACGGTGTTGTTCGGGGTTTCGCGGGCGACGGGGACGATGGCGTCGCTGCTTTGGGACCGCGCGCTCAACTTGCCGCTGGAGAGGCCGAAGTCGGTGACCACGGGGTGGGTGAGGGAGCAGGTCTACAACCTGTGACGCCGGGTTGAGGGACGAAAGGCCCCCGGGGTGCGAGAGACGAAGGGCCCGCGGGGTTCTAGGGACGAAAGGCCCGCGGGGTGCGAGGGACGAAGGGGCCCGCGTCTCGAGGGACGTAATGCCCGCGCGATTCGAGGGACGCGCGTCGTGTCGGTGTCCGCGGGGGGATGGTCGCTCTTGGATGGTTCGTGCGTCTTGCTTCGCCTCGCGCCTCGGCCTTGGTACGCGGTCGCCTCGACGCGTCTCGCGTTGCGGCATTAGGGCGCGTGTCCGGCGAGGGCGCGCGTCGCGCTGCGGGGGGCGGCGGCTCCGCGACGGGGCAATGCTCCGCCGCCGCCCCCCTCCGCGCGACGCGCTTGTCGTCTTCGATTCGGTGATCGGGATGGGTGTAGGGGAGGCTGGCGCGTCACGACGATCGTTCGACCGCGGATGATTCCTCCGCGCCTGCCTCCCGACGTGATTCACGCGGCACCTTGCCTTGGGGCGCCGAAAGGCGATCGGGTGCGGTGATCGGGTCGGGCGGCAGGCGCGGTGGCGGCGCCGTCGTTCCGACGATCTGATCGGCGCGCCAACCGCCCCTACGGTTCGTGCGTCTTGCGCCGCCTCGCGTCGCGCTTGTCGGTGCCGTGGGATGCATTCGAGGGCCGGCGTTCGGCGCCGTTGTCGGGGTCGTGTAGGGGAGGCTGGCGCGTCACGACGATCGTTCGCCCGCGGATGATTCCTCCGCGCCTGCCTCCCGACGTGATTCACGCGAAACCTTGCCTTGGGGCGCCGAAAGGCGATCGGGCGCGGTGATCGGGTCGGGCGGCAGGCGCGGTGGCGGCGCCGTCGTTCCGACGATCTGATCGGCGCGCCAACCGCCCCTACGGTTCGTCGGCGGCCTCGGTCAGGGAACGGCCACGTGGGCGGGAGGCGCGGCGAGAGGGTCGAACAGATCAAGGCCGAGCGTGATGCCGAAGAGCTTCCACACGGCCTGCGCGTAGGCGTCGGAAAGGTAGCGCCCCCACATCTTGATCGGCAGCTCCTCGATCTCCACCGTCGGCGAAATCGCCAGCATCAGCAGGTACTCGATCAGGAACGAGGCGTTGCTCGCGATGCGGCCGCTGTAGGCGCCCGAGCGCTGCTCGAGGATCCGCTGCTCGTGGATCGACCGCCCGAACTCCGACTCCACCAACTCCGCGGGCGTCGTCAGGATCACCTCGACGCGCACCGTGCGCGCCCCTTCCGCGACGTACCGCGGGAACCCCCGCTCCAACTCCTCCACCGGCAGCCCGCGCCCGCCGGCGGAGCTCCAGTCCCGGCCGCGCTCCCGCGCGACGATCTTCTCCGGATCCGGAAGGCGCAGGTCGAGCAGCAGGTTGATGTCGTTGTAGAGCCCGCGGTGTTCTTCGCGCTGCGCGCCGACGACCAGCGGATCGTCGAGCACCGCCCGCTCGATCCGCGCGAGGTCGTCCTCGGAGGCGACGAACTTCATCCCCATCACGTCGTCCACCCGCAGCTCGTCCGGCGTGAAGGCGACCGTGCCGTCGCGGAAGCCGAGGGAGACGATCCGCTCCGCCTGCGCGAAGTCCTCGAACATCGCGTCGGGGGAGGAAACCAGCTTGTCCAGCGACACCCCCGCCTCGGCGGCGCGCCGCGCGGCGACCCGCTCCGCCGCCCGGTGGATCTCGCCGGCCAAACGGTCGGCGACGCGGCGCGAGGCCTTCTCGGCGACCCGCCGCATCCGCTTGACCCGCATCATCCCGGCGAGCGTTCCGTCGCCGCGCCGCGCGAGGACGACGTCGGCCGGCGTGCAGGGGAAGAACTCGTCCCGCCGGTTGCGGTAGAGCGCGAAGAGCTCCGCCTCCCGCCGCGTCGGCTTGGTCACCGCCTGGACGATCGCGTCGCGGACCTCGTCCTTCGAGCGCACGCGTTCCAGCCGCGCCGCCCCCGGATAGGCCGCCTGCAGCACGTCGGTCATCAGCCGGCGCAGCGTCGGCGGCGTGATGAAGTTCTCGTAGACGAAGAGCTGCGTGAGGAAGCGGCCGTCGCCGGGCTCGACCCGGTCGCCGAACCAACGCGTGGCCACGTCGAAGAGCTGGTCGCGGTGCGTGACGCTCGTCAGGTGCATGGGATCTCCCGGGCGCGGGGCGGGCCCGCGCCGGTCAGTTCACGCTGAACGTCAGACGCTCGCCGTCGAGGCCGATCGTCACCGTGCCGCCCCGCTCGAGGCGGCCGAAGAGGATCTCGTTGGTCAGCGGGTCGCGGACCTCGGTCTGGACGACGCGGGCCAGCGGCCGCGCGCCGAACTTCGGGTCGTAGCCGCGCCGCGCCAGATGCGCCCGCGCCTCGTCGGTCAGCGCGACCGCGATCTTCCGCTCCGCGAGCTGCGCCTCGAGCTGGGCGATGAACTTGTCCACGATCGACTCCATCACCTCGTGCCGCAGCGCATTGAAGGTGACGATCGCGTCGAGGCGGTTGCGGAACTCCGGGCTGAAGACGCGCTCCACGGCCTCCTTGGCCCGCGCCGCGGAGTCCCGCCCCTCGTCCCCCTTGAAGCCGATCGCCCCCGCCGCCTGCTCGCGCGAGCCGGCGTTCGAGGTGAGGATCAGCGCCGTCTGGCGGAAGTCGGCGCGGCGCCCGGCGTTGTCGGTCAGCGTCGCGTGGTCCATCACCTGCAGCAGGATGTTGTAGATGTCGGGGTGCGCCTTCTCGATCTCGTCGAGCAGCACCACGCTCCACGGATGCTGCCGCACCGCGTCCACGAGCAGCCCCCCCTGCTCGAAGCCGACGTAGCCCGGAGGGGCGCCGATCAGCCGCGCCACGGCGTGCTTCTCGGCGTACTCGCTCATGTCGAAGCGGATGAACTCGACGCCGAGCTGCAGCGCGAGCTGCTTGGCCAGCTCCGTCTTGCCGACGCCGGTCGGGCCGGTGAAGAGGAAGCAGCCGCTCGGACGGTCGGGGGAGGCGAGGCCGGCGCGCGAGCGCTTGATCGCCTGCGCCACCGTGGCCACCGCCTCGTCCTGGCCGAAGACGACCCGCTTCAGCGACTCCTCGAGCCCGAGCAGCCGCTCGCGGTCGCCGCCGGAAACCTGCTGCTCGGGGATCCGCGCGATGCGCGACACGACCCGCTGCACCTCCGCCGCGCCGATGCGCGGCGGCTCGCCCGCCTCGCGGTCGGCGTTCTCCAGCCGGACCATCGAGCCGGCCTCGTCGAGCAGGTCGATCGCCGAATCGGGCAGGCGGCTCTCCTTGAGGTGCCGCTTGGCGAGCCGCGCCGCGGCCTCCAGCGCCTCCGGCTCGTAGACGACGCCGTGGTGCGCCTCGTAGCGCGGCTTGAGGCCGCGCAGGATCGCCTCGGTCTCGATCGGCGACGGCTCCTCGAGGACGATCTTCTGCAGCCGCCGGGCGAGGGCTCGGTCCTTCTCGATCTGCTTGAACTCCTCGAAGGTGCTCGCGCCGACGACGCGCACGTCCCCCTGCGTCAGCACCGGCTTGATCATCGCCGCGAGGTCCACCGACCCCGAGGCCGCGCCGGCGCCGATCGTGGCGTGGATTTCGTCGATGAAGAGGATCGGCTTGGGGCGCTTGCGCAGCGCGTCCATCACCGCCTTGAACCGCTCCTCGAAGTCGCCGCGGTAGCGCGTGCCGGCGACGAGCGCCGTGCCGTCGAGCGCGAACAGTTCCGCGCCGCGCAGCGCCGGCGGAACGCCTTCCTCGTGGAGCAGCCGCAGGGCGAGCCCCTCGGCCATCGCCGTCTTTCCCACCCCGGCGTCGCCGACGAAGACCGGGTTGTTCTTGCGGCGCCGGCAGAGGACCTCGAGCGCGCGCTGCAGCTCGGCCGCGCGGCCGATCAGCGGATCGAGCGCGCCGTCGCGCGCCCGTTCCGACAGCGGCACGACATAGGCCGCGAGCGGATCGGGACGACGGCGCGGCCGCCCGCCGCGTTCCCGCGGCGCCTCTTCCTCGTCCTCCTCGTCCCCCTCGTCCTCGCCGCGCTCCATCGCCGCGGCGCGGTCCGGCGGCGGGACCTTGGAGATGCCGTGCGCGATGTAGTTCAGCACGTCGAGCCGCGTCACGTCCTGCGCGGCGAGCAGCTTCGCCGCCTGCGAGCGCTTCTCCTCGAGCAGCGCGGCCAGCAGGTCGCCGGGGCGGACCTCCGGCGCGCCGGCGCTCTGCACGTGGATCACCGCCGAGCGCAGCGCGCGCTGGAAGCCGAGCGTCGGCTGCGGATCGGCCTCGTTCCCGTCGGCGAGCCGCTCCACCTTCTCGCGCAGGAACGTCTCCAGCGCCGCGCGCAGCCGCTTCAGGTCCACGCCGACCGCGGCGAGGAGTTCCTCCCCTTCCGGGTCGTGGGCGAGGACGAAGAGAAAATGCTCCAGCGTCACGTAGGCGTGGTGGCGGGAGGACGCCTCGCGGCAGGAGACGGAGATCAGGCGTTCGACGTAGGCGCTGAACATCGCGTCACTCCCTCTCGAGCGTCGCCTGCAGCGGGAAACCCGCGCCGCGGGCGGCCTCGATCGCCGCCGCGGCCTTCGTCTCCGCGATCTCGTGCGGGTAGACGCCGGCCAGCCCCTTGCCGTTCCGGTGGATGTGCATCATCGTCCCGTGCGCTTCCGCGGGGGACATCCGGAAGATCCGCTCGAGCACGTCCACGACGAAGTCCATCGTCGTGTAGTCGTCGTTGAGCAGGTAGACCTTCCACAGCTCCGGTTCGACGGCCTTCTTCTCCGTCCGCTCGATCGTCTCTTCCTGCGGCCCGCCGGGCCCGACCGGGAGATCGTCCGTCATCGCCTTCGCGCGCCTCCGGAAAGTTGATTCTATCGCCTCGCCGCGCGGAGCGGCGCGAGCAGCCGGCGCGCCAGAAAGTCCACGACCGGCACGACCACGCCGTCGCCGACGAGGTGGTACGCCTCGTTGTAGTTGTCGGGCAGGACGTAGCCGTCGGGCAGGCCCATCATCCGCGCCGCCTCGCGCGCCGAAAGCAGGCGGGAACGGACCTTTTCCCCCTCGACGACGAGGATCGTCTGGCGACTCGATCCGCCGGCCGGGGTGCGAAGACAGCCGCCGACGCCGTCGAAGCGCGCCTCGGCCCGCTGGACGCGCGTTCCCGCCGCGTCGCGCCGCGTGCGGCGGTAGAGCGCCCCGACGACCCGCCCGCCCCGCGCCTGCTCCGCGCGCAGCTTCGCGCGCTGCGTCGCCGACATCATCGCCAGCAACCGCGCCGTCTCCGCGGCCGGCCGCCAGCGCACGCCGCGCGGGACGTCCTCGATCAGCGCGGCGAGCGGCGGCGGCGGCGCGTCCGGCGCCGGAAGGCGCCAGTCGATCCACGACGCGCGGAGCTCGTCCGGCAGCGCCGCGGCCGCGGCCGCGACGGCGCGCGTCCGGCCGTATCCCGCGGCGCCGCCGCGCAGCGCCTCCGGAACCGCGACGTCCGCGGCGACGGCGACGACGAAGAGCCGCGGGCGGGACTGCGGCACGAAGTCGGCCGCGTCCAGCACGAGCGCGCCGACCCGCCGGCCCGAGGCGGCGACCGCGGCGACGATCGCGCGGAAGTCGGCGCCGCGGTTCGACGAGAGCGCGCCGACGACGTTCTCCAGCACGACGACCGGCGCGCCGCGCCCTTCGCGGTCGAGCGCCCGCATCAGTTCCCAGAACGGCCAGAACGTGCCGCTGCGGGCCCCTTTAAGCCCCGCGCCGCGTCCGGCGCGCGAGAGGTCCTGGCAGGGGAACGACGCCCAGACGAGATCGGGGTGCCCCGGAAGCTGCGCGGAGGAGAGACGCGCGACGTCCTCGACCACGTACGGCGCGTCCTCGCCGAAGTTGCGGCGGTACGCGGCGCCCTTCTTCGGGCAGACGTCGTTGGCGAAGAGGCAGGTCCACGCGGGACCGAGGCCGAGGCGGGCCATGCCGCCCCCGGCGAAGAACTCGTAGAACCCCGCGCCGTCCGCCACGTGCGCGCTCAGCCGCGCAGCACGTCGTCGAGCGCCTCGCCCAGCTCGGAGGCGCGGAACGGCTTGGTGAGCGCCGCGGCGAAGCCGTGCTCGCGGCAGCGGGCCATCAGCGGATCGGTGGCGAAGCCGCTGGCGACGATCGCGCGCACGCCGGGGTCGATCTCGCGCAGGCCGGCGATCGCCTCCGCCGCGCCCATGCCGCCGGGGACCGTCATGTCGAGGATCACGACGTCGAAGCGGCGTCCGGCGCCGAAGGCGCGCCGGTAGAGGTCGATCGCCTCGCGCCCCTCGGCCGCGGTGACGGCCTCGAAGCCGCGCCGTTCGAGGTAGAGGCGCATCACCTCGCGGATCAGCGGCTCGTCGTCCATCGCGAGGACGCGCACGCGCCGTCCCGAAGGCACGCCGTCCCCGACGGGAACGACCGGCCGCGGCGTCGCCAGCGCGGGAAGCCAGAGCTCGAGCGTCGCCGCCCCCTCGGCGTCCGGCATCAGCAGCGCGCCGCCGTGCCGCTGCGCGATCGAGTAGGCCGCGGCGAGATCGAGCCAGGCCGAGGCGCGCGCGTCGTGGTCCTCTTCCGCGTCGCGTCCCGCGCGGCCCGCGGCGGCGACGACGATCCGCACCGCCGCGCCGCCCGGGGCGCCGACGGGACGCGGCGCTTCGGCCGCGATGTTCTCCGCCGACAGCTCGACCCGCTCGGCGTTCGTCCCGGCCCGGCGGAGCAGGCTCTGCACGGCGTGCGCGATCTGGCCCGCGTCGGCGTCGATCGCCCAGAGGTTCGGCGGAAGCGAGAGGTCGCAGCGGATCCGGCCGGCCGCGCCGTCGCGCGCCGCCTCGCGCAGGAGGTCGGCGACCTCCACCGTGCGCTTCACCGGCTCGCCGCCGCGGGCGAACGTGAGGAGGCGCCGCGTCAGCCCGCGCGCCCGCTCCCCCGCCTGCTCGGCCGCGGCGAGCCGCGTCTGCGCGGCGTGGTCGGGGGCGAGGGCGAGCCGCGCGAGGGAGACGTTGCCGAGGATCGCGGTGAGCATGTTGTTGAAGTCGTGCGCCACGCCCGCGGCGAGCCGCGCCAGCATGTCGGGGGCCGACGAGGCGGCGTCCACCGGCAGGGCGGCGATGATCAGGTCGTTTTCGGCGGGGGCGCCGACGAGCAGCGCCGGGGCGCGTCCGCCGGCCGTCCGCAGCAGGACGCTCGCCGGCGGCGCGTCGGCGCCGGAAATCGCGTCCAGCAGTTCGGCGATCGGCCGCCCGCCGGTGTCGAGCAGCTCCGCGAGCGGCCGGCCGGCCAAACCGTCGGCCGCGGCGCCGAGCATTTCGCCGAATCGTTCGGATGCGGCGCGCACCGTTCCCGCGGCGTCGACCAACGCCGCGCCGCCGGGAACGAAGCGAAGCGTCTCTTCGATCCGCGCCATCAGGGCGATCCTTCCCGACCCCGGGGGGCCGCGACCGCCTACTCTACCTAACCTCGGGCTCCGCCGCCCGCCCGGGGACGCGGGCTTCGACCGCCGCCCGGACCGCGTCCGACAGCGGCCTCGCCAGGACGAGCCCGATCGCCGCCGCCGCCGCGCCGCCGGCCGCGACGACGGTCTGCAGCGGCAGGACGTGCGCGACCTGCCCGAGAACCAAGCTCCCCAGCGGCGCGAAGCCGCCGAACGTGACGGAGTAGATGCTGACGACGCGCCCGCGCAGCCGATCGGGGACGAGGCTCTGCAGCAGCGTGTTGGTCAGGAAGAGCTGCGTGATCATCCCCACCGCGACGAGGGCGGAGGCGAAGAGCGCCGCGGCGAGCGAGCGCACCGCGGCGAAGACGATCAGCATCGCGCCGAAGAACGGCACGCAGTACGGCGCCAGCCGGGCGAGGAACGGGAGCTCCGAATGACCGGCGAGGAACGAGGCGGCGACGAGCGCGCCCAAGCCGGTCGCGGTGAGCAGCATGCCGAGTTCGTGCGGGCCGCCGCCGAGCACCTCGCCGGCGAAGGCCGGCATGAACGCGGAATAGGACATGCCGAAGAACCCGGCGGCCGCGAGCAGCACGAGGAGCCAGCGGGCGTGGCGCGCGTTCCAGGCGTAGGCGAACCCCTCGCGCAGCTCCCCCATCGCGTTTCCGGGCCCCGCCGCGCGCGGCGTCGGGCGGACGCGCAGCGCGAGCAGCCCGGCGATCACCGCGACGTAGGAGACCGCGTTGACCGCGAAGCAGACCCCCTCGCCCCAACGGGCGACGACCAGCCCCGCGACCGCCGGGCCGACGATCCGCGCGCTGTTGAAGACGCTGGAGTTGATCGCGATCGCGTTCGGCAGGTCGTCCCGCCCGACGAGATGCACGATGAACGACTGCCGGCCGGGCATGTCGAAGGCGTTGGCGACGCCGAGCAACGTGGCGAGGACGAGGACGTGCCAGGGGCGCACCACGCCGCCGAGCGTCAGCGCGGCGAGGAGCGTCGCCTGCACCAGCATCACGCTCTGCGTCGCGATCACGATCCGCCGCCGGTCGAAGCGGTCCGCCGCCAGCCCGCCGATCAGGCCGAAGGCGAGCATCGGCCCCATCTGGCAGAAGCCGACGACGCCGAGCATCGCGGTCGAGTGGGTCAGCCGCCAGACCAGCCACCCCTGGGCCACCGACTGCATCCAGGTGCCGACGAGCGAGACCATCTGGCCGGAGATGTAGAGGCGGAAGTCGCGGTGGGCGAAGGCGCGGACCGCGCGCCGCGCGCCCCGCCGGGCCGCGCCGACTTCCTCGGATCCCTCTCCGCCGCCGCGTTCCATGACGCCGACGAGGATACGCGGCGCGGGAACTCGTCGCCCCATCGGCTGTCCAACGAGGCGAGAAAGGAGCTTCCCATGTCCCTCGTCCTCCGTTCCGCCCTTTGCGCCGCCGCGGCCGCCTGCGCCGCTCTCCTTCCCGCCGCCGCGCTCGACCGCGGCCCCGTCTCGCTGGAGATCCTCGTCGACGGCCGCCCGCTCGCCGAGTACCCCGCGCGCGGCAGGGTCTACGTCGAGGCGCAACGCGGCCGGGAATACGCCCTGCGGATCGTCAACCACGGCGGCCGCCGCGTCGCGGTGGCGCTGAGCGTGGACGGCCTCAACACGATCGACGCCCGCACGACCGGGGCGCGCGAGGCCGCGAAGTGGATCCTCGACCCGTACCAGACGATCGTCCTCGACGGGTGGCAGACCAGCGACGCCGCCGCGCGCCGCTTCTACTTCACCGGCGAAAGCGGCTCGTACGGCGCGTGGCTGGGGAAGACGCGGAACCTCGGCGTCGTCGCCGCCGTCGTCTACTTCGAGCGCCTCCCGCGCCCGGTCCCGCTCGTCCAGGCCGCGCCGCGCGCGCCCGGCAAGGGCGCCCCGGCGCCGCAGGAAGAGGCCGCGTCGGCCGCCGCGCCCCCGTCGGCC
This sequence comes from bacterium, assembly GCA_021372775.1. Taxonomy (NCBI): domain Bacteria; species bacterium. Next base: position 13,835 of record JAJFTU010000426.1, read on the forward strand.
GCGTCGGCCCCGGGGTCCGCCGCCGACGCCGCCGCGGCGGGCGCCGCGCGCAACGAGGCCCGATCCAAGTCGCTTGCCGGCGCCGCGACGCGCGACGAGCTGGCGGCGACCGGGATCGGGCGCGAGGTCGCGCATCCGGTCGAATCGGTGGCGTTCGACGCCGAACCGCGGCCCGCCGCGCGGCTCGAACTGCGCTACGAGTACCACGACGCGCTGGTCAAGCTCGGCGTCCTGCCCCGCCCCGACGAAGATCTCGACGACGCGCTCGCCCGGCGGGAAGCGGCCCGCGGCTTCTCCGGCGGCTTCTGCCCCGTGCCGCGCTGAGCCGGGTCTGTCCGATCGCCCCGGAGCGCTCCCGCCCGCCGCGTCGCGATTCCGCCGCGCGGCGGGCGGCCGGGACTCGCGCCCGCCGCCGTCAAGGACTTAGATTCTGCGTCGATAAGTCGTTGCAACGGCATTGGGCGCGGACCTCCCCGTCGCGCCCGCGAGGCGAGCCCCCCATGCGCCTGACGCGATCGGCCCTACTTCTCTGCGCCGCTGTGGCGGCGCTCGGCGCCGTGCGTCCAGCGTCGGCCCTCAGCGCGACCAAGGCGGCGACCCAACTGATCGTGGACCAGTGGACCACCGAGCAGGGGCTGCCCCAGAACCTCGCCCTCGCCGTCGCCCAGACCAAGGACGGCTTCGTCTGGTTCGCGACCCAGGAGGGGCTCGTCCGCTACGACGGCGTCCGCTTCACGATCTTCGACCGCCGCAGCAACCCCGAGCTGCCGAGCCACTTCTTCCGCTCGATGTGCGCCGCGCGCGACGGCGGGCTCTGGCTGGGGCTCGACGGCGGCGGACTGATCCGCTTCCACAACGGCGTCTTCACCAAGTACACCCCGCGCGAAGGCTCGGCGCGGCGCGGCATCAACGTCCTGTTCGAGAGCCGCGACGGCGCCGTCTGGATCGGCACCAACGAGGGCCTGGCCCGCCTCTACGACGAGACGTTCATCAGCTACGCCGCCAAGGACGGGCTCCCCGACGAGCGGATCAACGCCCTCGCCGAGGACGCTCAGGGGCGGATCCTCGTCGGCACGAACCGCGGCCTCGCGGTGATGGACGGCGGCCATTTCAAGAACTACTTCGTCGCCGACGGCCTCCCCGACGACCACGTCAACGCCATCCACCTCGGCGAGGACGGCGGGCTCTGGATCGGCACGCAGGGCGGGCTGTCGTTCTTCGACGGCCGCATCTTCCGCAACTGGCGCCTCGCCGACGGCCTGCCGTTCGAGGACGTGCAGGCGGTCGAGGTGGACCGCGACCGGAACGTCTGGGTCGGCACGAACGGCGGCGGGCTCGCCCGCTTCGCCGGCGGCCGCTTCGCCACGCTCAACGCCGCGAACAGCCGCGTGGACGACTTCATCCGCGCGCTGCTCGAGGACGCCGAGGGGAACCTCTGGGTCGGCACCTACACGCACGGACTGAACCGCGTGCGGGACGGCAGCTTCACGACCCTCTCCACGACCGAAGGGCTCTCCCACAACTTCGTCCGCGGCGCGCACGAGGGGCGGAGCGGCGCGTTGTGGGTTCCGACCTACGGCGGCGGGCTGGACAAGATCGAGCGCGGCGTCGTGACGTCGTACCACGTGCGCGACGGCCTGCCGAGCGAAATCCTCTTCTCGGCGCTCGAGGGGCGGGACGGCACGGTCTGGGCGGGAACCGACAAGGGCCTCTTCCGCATGCGCCCGAACGGGCGGCGCTTCGAGCGGCTCGTCGGGCCGCCGGAGCTGAACGCCGGGGCGGTGCGCGTCCTGTACGAGGACCGCGCGGGCGCCCTCTGGGCGGGCGGCTACGTCGGCGGCCTCTATCGCGTCGCGCCCGACGGGCAGGTAGACGCCTTCCGCGTCGAGGACGGCCTCCCCAGCAACGCCCTCCGCGGCGGGATGGTCGAGCCGGGCGACGGCTCGATGATCGTCGGCACCGACTCCGGCCTCTGCCGGTTCAAGAACGGGAAGTTCGCGCCGCTCGGCCAGCGCGAGGGACTGACCGACGCGGTGATGGCCCTCAAGCTCGACGCCGACGGAACGGTCTGGATCGGCACGCTCAGCTCGGGGCTCTGCCGACTGCGGAACGGCAAGCTGACCCGCTTCACCGCGGGGCAGCACGGTCTGTTCGACGACATGATCTTCTCGATCCTCGAGGACGACGCGGGGGGGCTCTGGACGTCGAGCAACCGCGGCGTCGCGCGCGTCCTCAAGTCGGAGCTGGAAGCCGTGGCCGAGGGGCGCCTCGCCCGCGTCAACGCGCAGTCGTTCGGCCGCGCCGACGGATTCAAGGACAGCGAGTGCAACGGCGGAACCTACCCCTGCGCGTGGCGCAGCCGGAACGGCCGCCTCTGGTTCGCCACCGCCGGCGGGCTCGTCTCGATCGATCCGCGCGACCTGCGCCAATCGGCCTCGTTCCCCCACGTCGTCGTCGAGAACGTCGTCGTCAACAAGCAGTCGGTCAGCCCGCGCGTCCCCGCGGACGTCGCCCCCGGCAAGGGGGAGCTGCAGATCGACTACACCGCGCCGACCTTCGTCGCGCCGGAGAAGGTGCGCTTTCGCTACCGCCTCGAAGGATTCGACGGCGACTGGGTGGACGCGGGGCTGCGGCGCTCGGCCTTCTACACGAACCTCCCCCCGGGGAGCTACCGCTTCGTCGTCGAGGCCTCGAACCGGCTCGGGCGCTGGGGCGGGACGCCGACCGCGTTCGAGTTCCGCCTGCGCCCGCACTTCCACCAGACGATCTGGTTCTACGCGATCGTCGCCGGCGCGGTCCTCGCCGTCGGCGCCGGCGTCGTGGCCGGGCGCGCCGCGCAGGCGCGCCGCCGCGAGCGGGAGCTGATGCGGATCGTCGCCGAGCGGACGAAGGAGCTCCAGCGGGCGAAGGAGGCGGCGGAGGCGGCGAACCAGGCGAAGGGAGAGTTCCTCGCCAACATGAGCCACGAGATCCGCACGCCGATCAACGGCATCATCGGCATGACCCAGCTCGCGCTGGAAACCGAGCTCTCCGGCGAGCAGCGCGAGTACATGGACGTCGTGCGGACCTCTTCGAGCGCCCTCCTCGCGCTGGTCAACGACATCCTCGACTTCTCCAAGATCGACGCCGGCAAGCTGGAGCTGGACGAGACGGAGTTCGAGCTCGCCGAGCTGTTCGACGACACGATGCGGATGTTCGCCGTGCGCGCGCAGGAGAAGGGGCTCGAGCTCGTCGGGCGGGTCGCGCCCGACGTGCCGCGCCGCGTCGTCGGCGACCAGGCGCGCCTGCGGCAGATCGTCGTCAACCTCGTGAACAACGCGATCAAGTTCACGGCGAAGGGCGAAGTGCGGCTGCGCGTGCGCCGCGCCGACGAGCCGGCGCCCGAAGGCAAGGTCGCGCTGCTCGTCGAGGTCTCGGACACCGGCATCGGCATCCCCAAGGAAAAGCAGCGCCGGATCTTCGAGGCGTTCACTCAGGCCGACGGCTCGATGACCCGCCGCTACGGCGGGACGGGGCTGGGGCTGACGATCTCCACCGCGCTCGTCGGGAAGATGGGCGGGCAACTGGCGGTGGAGAGCGAGGAAGGGCGCGGCAGCACGTTCCGTTTCGTCTGCCTGCTCGGCGCCGTCGGCGAGGACGCGCCGGCCGCCGCGCCGCAGCTTCCCGCCCGCCGCGCGCTCGTCGCCCACGACAGCGCCGCGGCCCGCGAGGCGCTGACGGAGCTGCTCGCCGGATGGGGCCTCGCGCCGGAGATGGCCGAGAGCGGCGCCGCGGCGCAGGCGCTGATCGCCGGCGCTCTCGCCGAGCGTCGTCCCTTCAGCCTCGTCGTGATGGACGCGAAGCTCTCCGGCATCGAGCCGCTGCGCTACCTCGCGCAGGAGCCGGCGGTCGCCTGGGTCACGATCCTGCTCGCCGACGCCGCCGACCAGCACCGCGTCGCGCAGCGGGCGATGGAGCTCGCCGTCGGCGCCTGCCTCGCCAAGCCGATCAAGCAGGCGGAGCTGCTCTCCGCGGCGCAGCTCGTGCTGCGCAAGCAGCGCCGGATGCCCGACGCCGCGCCGCGACGCGACGAGGCGGCGGCGCCGGCGTCGCCCGCGGCCGCCGCGCCGACGCCCGCCGTCCCCGCGCCGGACGGCCCCGGCCTGCACATCCTGCTGACCGAGGATCACCCGATCAACCAGAAGATGATGGTCCGCCTGCTGCAGAAGCGCGGGCACAGCGTCGTCGTCGCCAACAACGGGCAGGAAGCGATCGAGGCCTACGCCAAGGAGCGGTTCGACCTCGTGCTGATGGACCTGCAGATGCCGGTGATGGACGGCTACGAGGCGACGGCCGCGATCCGGAAGAGCGAGGAGACGCGCGGCCTCCGCACGCCGATCATCGCGCTCACGGCCCACGCGATGAAGGGGGACCGCGAGCAGTGCCTCGCCGCGGGGATGGACGACTACGTCTCCAAGCCGATCGACCCGGCGCGGCTCTTCGCCGTCATCGACGCGCACCGGCCCGCCGCGGCGCCCGCCACCGCCTGACGCCCCGCGGCCGGACAAGGCCGCGTCGGCGCAACGACCGTGCGCGGCGCCGAGAGCGGCGGGCGCCCGAACATCGCGAAAGGCCGCGCGCGGCGGCCGGGGCGCGGCGTCAGCGCGCCGCCGGCGGCGCCGACTTCAACGTGAACTTGAGGATCTCGCTCCGCCGCCAAAGCCGCATCCGCGGCCCCCACGTTCCGGTCCCGCGGCCGACGACCACCGGCATGCCGCCGACCTCGTAGAGCCCCGCGACGAGCGGATAGCGCATCGCGCTGACGTAGCGGAACGGCCAGATCTGCCCGTCGTGGGTGTGGCCGCAGATCATCAGCCCCGCCCCGAGCCGCGCCGCCTCGTCC
>JAJFTU010000427.1 GCA_021372775.1 bacterium
TGCGCATCAAAATGGCGAAGGCCACGACGGCCGCGCCGCCGGTGGCCCAGACCGGTGCCAACGATTCGGAACCGGCGAACCACGAGACGCCGACGAAGATGAGCGCTATGCCGCCTAGAAACGCGAAGAACCCGATGGCGAACTCCATCAGGCGGGCGGGGAACAACCTCGGCTTCGTCGCGGTACTCGCGTCGTCGCCCGGCTCCCCCGTCGCGGCGTCGCGCTCCGCGTTCCATTTCCTCCGCTCCGCGAGGCGGAGGAACGCCGGCGCGTGGCGCGCCAGCCGCAGCGCGAGCGCGGCCGCGCAGCCGAGCGCCGCCGTCCATCCCAGCGGCGCGAGGCCGAGAATCGAGGCCGGGGCGAAGTCCTGCGAAAACGCCGAGACGAGGGCTTGGCAGAAAACGGAAGTTCCCGCGCAGGCCGCGCCCGCGAAATACAAGCCGCGCGGCGCCGGCGGGGCGTCCAGTGCTTCCTCCGCCGTGCGGAGCCACCAGAAGAGCGCTCCCGCGAGCGCCGCCGCGACGAGCGCGAGGACGAAGCCGACGACGGAGAACATGTCGTCGGACGCGAGCGCCCGCCCGAGCGCCCGCTCGGCCAGTGTTGGCGCGAAGTGGACGATCGCCGCGCCGAGCAGCGCCGCCGACGCGACGCCCAGCCGTCTCGCCTCCCCGCCGCGCGTCGCGGCGACCAGCCGGCGGGCGCCGAGGAGCATCGAGGCGCCGACGATCCACAGCGCGTCGATCAGCGTCCGCTCGAACGTTCCGAGGCGGGCGGTGTCGCCGGAGATCGGGCCGAAGAGGAGCAACTCGTACGGAAGCCAGACCAACGAGACAAGGAAGATCGCGCAGAGAAGATAGAGCCCGCGCCGAACCCATCGGCCGGCCGTCTTGCCGAAAGCGAAGCTCATGCCGCCCCTCCCCGCCGCGCGCCGAATCCGCCGCCGGACGCGCCCGATGTTCGTCAGGGTAACCCTAAAGGGCGTCTTTCTGGGACGCGCGCCGCGCCCCGGCCGAACGATGGCGACACGGGACGTCGGGGGGACGACGAACGTCCACGCGACGATCGCGAACCGCGCGCCGGCCCGCGGCAAGGCGCGAAGTCGCGGCATCCCCTCAGTTCAAAAGAAGAGCACGGTGCAGGCACCCATCAAGACCAATGGGGCGACCACCAACGCGGCGAGCCCGCCCAGAGCCGCGGCAGTCCGGCCCCTGCGCAGCAAGACGACGAAGGCCATGATCGATCCGGCGACGACGACGAACACGGCGATCTGGAATGCAAGGTCGCCGATCAGCGCCGAGCCGGCGAGGACGAGCGCGACGCCGATCTGAAACCCGAAGAACCCGACGACGAACTCCAGCAAGCGGGCGGGAAACGACTTGCGAGGGGGCCGGGCCTCGGCGACGTCGCCGGCGCGCGCCGCCGCGATGGCGGCCGCCGCGCCGCGGACAAGCGTGGGGGCGCGAGACGCCAGTTGCATGGCGAGCGCCGCGGCGCAGCCGAGGGCCGCCGCCCACGCCATCGGCGCCAATAGGAAGGTCGGGGCCGGCGCGCTGTTTGCCGGATACGTAGTGTTGACCACCCCGCACAGAAGGGACGTTCCCGCGCAGACGGCGCCGGCGAAATAGAGGCCGCGCGACATCCGCGGCGCGGCGAGCGCCGTTTCCGCCGTCGAAAGCCACCAGAGGAGAGCGCCGCCGCGCGCCACGGCGAGGAACGCAAGGACGGCTCCGCCGAGCCCGGTGAGCATCGTCTCCACCGCCGGTTCCTGTCCGAGCCCCCTTGCGCGCAGACCGAAGGCGAAGTAGGCCAGCGCGGCCGCGCCCAGCGTCGCCGCCGCGACGCGCACCCGCCGCGCCTCCCTGCGTCGCGACGCGGCGACCAGTCGGGCGGCGCCGTGCAGCAACAGCGCGCCGACGATCCAAAGCACGCTGGTCACCGTCCACGACGTCGCCACGAGGTGGAAGTTGGGGCCATAGGTCGTGCGCGCGAAGATCAAACCGAACGGAAGCCAAAGGAGCGAGATCGCGAAGATCGCGCAGACGAGATAAAGCCCTGCGCGCACTTGGACGCGCACCGCCGACGGTCCGAAGAGCACGTTCATGCCGCCTCTCCCTGTCGTCGGGCGCCC